>JBJTXX010000016.1:0-12903 GCA_046082485.1 Actinomycetota bacterium | reverse complement strand
CCCGAGGAGATGGCCCAACTGCTGATGCAGGCGCTGCTGAACGGCGACCAGGCAATGATGCGGGCGCTGGCCAAGCAGGCCGTGCAGCGCTTCGCCGGGATGGAGCCGGGTCGCCCCGTCGGCGGCACCTATTACCTGTACCGCACACTGCGCAACCTCGACCTCGACAGCATGCTCGACAAGTTGATGGACGCCACCCGTGACGAGGTGGGCGGCGAACTCACCCAGCTCGAGGAGCGGCTCGAGCGCGACGAGTACAACGACCGCATCGAGCAGTTCAAGAAGGAGATCGAGGCCGAGATCCGCCGACGACTGGTGGCCGACCGCGGCGCCGAGGCGATGGCCAAGACCCTGCGCAAGCCGTTGCCCGAGGACGTCGAGTTCATGCACGCGTCCCGCGACGAGATGCAAAACCTGAAGAAGGCCCTGCAGCCGCTGACCCGCAAGCTGGCAGCCCGGCTGGCCCGCAAGCGTCGGCACGGGCGCAAGGGCCCGCTCGACTTCCGCAACACCGTGCGCCACAGCCTGTCGTACGGCGGTGTGCCCGCCGAGCCGAAGTTCAAGTACCCGCGACCGGCCAAGCCCGAACTGATGGTGGTAGCCGACATCTCCGGTTCGGTGGCGGCATTCGCACGGTTCACGCTGATGCTCGTGTACGCCATCCAGGGCCAGTTCTCGAAGGTGCGTTCGTTCGTGTTCATCGACGGCATCGACGAGGTCACCGACTACTTCAAGGGCGAGGAAGACATCGCCAACGCGATCCACCGCGTCAACACCGAGGCCGATGTGGTGTGGGTCGACGGGCACAGCGACTACGGCCACGCCTTCGAGGTGTTCTGGGAGCGCTACGGCAAGGACGTCGGCCCCAAGACCACGGTGCTGCTGCTGGGCGACGCGCGCAACAACTACCACGCCTCGCAGGCGTGGGTGGTGAAGGAGATCCGCCAGAAGGCACGCCACGTCTACTGGCTGAACCCCGAGCCGCGCAGTTACTGGAACACCGGTGACTCGATCGTGGGTGACTACGGCACCCACACCGACGGCGTCTACGAGTGCCGCAACCTGCGCCAACTCGAGGCGTTCGTCGAGAAGCTCGCCTGACCACCCGGCGGGTAGGGTCGGTGACGTGACTCGTCTCGTGCTGGTGCGCCATGGTGAATCGAACGCCACCGTCAACAGGGTGATCGGCGGCCCCCGCACCTGCAGCGGCCTGTCGGCGCTGGGTCGGCAGCAGTCGGAGCGTCTGCTCGAACGCTGGACGGCAACTCCCGACTTCGAGGCCGACGTGCTGATGGCCAGTCATTACCCGCGGGCCATCGAGACGGCCCGCATCTTCGGACCGGCACTGGGTGCCGCCGAACCCGTGGTCGACCCCGGCTTCGGAGAGCACGACCCCGGCCCCGAGTGCGACGGCATGACGTACGACGCGTTCGTGCAGCAGAACCCCGAGTCGGCCCGGTGGTGGGATGCGGAAGACCCGTACGTCGCGTCGTTCCCCGGCGGCGAGACCATGGCGGCGTTCCATTTCCGAGTGGGCACCGCAGTGCGCCGGGTGCTCGACGAGCACGCGGGTCGCACCGTGGTGGTGGCCTGTCACGGGGGAGTGGTCGATGCCGTGCTGCGCCTGGCGTTGCGGGCCCCCTCGATGGGGGGCTTCTGGCTGCACACCCTGAACACGTCGATCACCGAGCTCGTGCACACTGCGGACAAGCAGCGGTGGCGGCTGGTGCGCTACAACGACCACGCCCACCTTGCCGGTCTGCCGGCGGCCACAGCGCCGCTGTAGCGATGACGGCCCACGCTGACGTCGTGGTGGTGGGCGCCGGGTCCGCCGGCGCGGTGCTGGCTACGCGCCTCAGCGAGCAAGGGGACCGCACGGTGCTGCTGCTGGAGGCCGGCCCTGACGTGCGGTCGGCGGATACCCCCGACGCGGTGCGCGGCCCCGACTTCCTCGCGGCGCTCGAGGCCCCGGGCTGGGTGCACGAAGGGCTCGACGCGGTGCGCACAGCCGGCCAGACCCCCCGCCCGTACCGGCGTGGCCGCGGGCTGGGCGGTTCGTCGGCGGTGAACGCGATGGTGCTGTTGCCCGGTGAGCCCGGTGACTGGGACTGGGGTGTGCCGGGCTGGGACTGGGTGTCGATGCAGCCGTGGTTCCGGCGGGTGCAGGTGACGGGTCGTGCCGCGGCTGTTGCCGAGCGTGGGCCGCTCGCCAGCGCCGTGCTGGCCACCGATCCGGCCGGCGAGGCGGCACTGCTGGCGCGCGATGCCGCAGGCAACCGCGTGTCGACGAACGACGCGTACCTCGAGCCTGTGCGGCACCGCACGAACCTGCACGTGCGCGGCGATGCAGTGGTCGATCGTGTGCTGCTGCGGGGCAACCGGGCCGCGGGCGTGCGGCTGGCCGACGGCACCGAGATCGAGGCCGGTGCGGTGGTGCTGAGCGCCGGTGCCGTGCACAGCCCGGCGGTGCTGCTACGCAGCGACGTGCAGGTGCCGGGTGTGGGGGAGGGCCTGCAGGACCACCCGTCGTTCCCCATCACGTTGCAGTTGCACGAACCGGCGCGGCCGGGTGGCCCCGTGGTGTCGGCGTTGTTGCGCGCCACTCACGCCCACCACCACGACCTGCAGGTGCTGGCGATGGATTCCGTGGGCCCGTCGGCCCCCGGCCTGGCCGTGCTGCTGGGCGCGCTGATGAAGGTGCACTCGAGGGGCACGGTGCGGCTTGCCGGCCCCGACCCGCTGCAGCACCCGGTGGTCGACTTCGCGATGCTGTCCGACGAACGCGACCTTCCCGGAATGCATGCTGCGGTGGAACTCGCCGAACGCATCGCGCGGTCCCGACAGGTCGCCGCGGTCGCCGACGTGCTGCCCCACGACGCCTCGGAGGCCGGCGTGCGCGCCTCGCTGGGCGACTACGTGCACGCAGCGTCGACCTGCCGCATGGGTGTGGTGGTCGACGAGCAGTGTCGGGTGCTGGGCCACGAGGCCCTCTGGGTGTGCGATGCCTCGGTGCTGCCGTTCGTGCCACGTGCCAACACCCACCTGCCGGTGATGGCCCTGGCCGAGCGGGTCGCAGCGATGCTCAGCGCCGCGCTGCCCGCTTCCTGACGGGCTTGCCGGCGGCGGGATCCAGCCGATGCCGGGCCAGTGCCACGAGGTCGGCCATCTCGGCGTGCAGCAGGTCGGTCATCACCCACAGATCGGGCACCAGTTCGCGGTCGGCCACGAAACCGAAATCGAGGTGGCCGTCGTAGCTCTGCACCGTCATGTTCAGGCCCTGGCCGTCGATGAGGGTGCTGACCGGATAGAAGCCGATGAGCCGGGCCCCCGCCGAGTAGAGCGGCACCTGCGGCCCGGGCACGTTGCTGATCACCAGGTTGAACGGGGGGTTCAACCGGTCGGCGATGCGCAGGCTGCTGTACATCCGCATCGCACGGGCGGCGATCGCCGGTGGGGCGAACTGGGTGAAGTCCTGCAGCGCCTCGGCCGGGATGGCGGCGAACTGTTCCTTGGCCGCCACCATCGACTGCTGCACGCGGCGAAGGCGCTGCTCGGGGTCGGCCTCGTTCGTGGCGAGGTCGGAGAACAGCGCCGAGACGCGGTTCTGGTACGAGTCGTCCTCGCTGCCGCTGCGCACGCTCACCGGCACCATCGCCACGAGGCTCTCGTCGGGCAGGCAGTCGTGCAGCAGCAGGTAGCGGCGCAGCGTGCCCGAGCACACGGCCATCACGACGTCGTTGAAGGTGCAACCGAACGCCCTGCGCACCACCTTCGCGTCGTCGAGCGGCACCGAGGTGTAGGCGAAGCGTCGGTGCGGCGTGATGGGTCGGTTCCACGGCGTGCGGGGCGCCTGCGTGGGCGGCAGCGCCGGTGCCTTGTCCACGTCGGTGCCGCGCTGGGCGCGCAGTCGGCTGCGCATCATCCTGCCCACGGGGCCCGGCAGCGGTTGGGCCACCAGGTCGGCGAGCGCGCGCAGGCCTCCGCTGCGGGTGCTGGCGGCCAGTTCGCGGGTGGTGCGCACCCCGAGGCGGATCATCTTCTCCGGCCTGCGGAGGTACTCGCGGGCCGTGACGCGCAACAGTTCCTCGTCGGAGGGGATCGCTTCCGGCTCCCATCGCGCGGCGCGCCCGCTCGGCCGCGCCGCGGGGTCCAGGTCGAGCAACGCAGCCAGCATCATTGCCCCAGCGGCCCCGTCGATGGCGGCATGGTGCACCTTCGTGAGTTGTGCGATCAACCTGCCCCCGTCGAGGCCCTCGATCACGTAGAGCTCCCACAGCGGACGCGTGCGGTCGAGCGGGCGGGCGATGATGCGGCTGACGGCCTCGGCCAGTTGCTGCGGCGTGCCCGGTGCGGGGATTGCGTGGTGCCGCACGTGGAAGTCGATGTCGAAGTGGGGGTCCTCGATCCAGTACGGCAGGTCGAGACCCAACGGCACCTCGACCAGACGGCGGCGGAACGGTGCCAGTTGGTCGATGCGCTCGAGGATGATCTTCTTCGTGGCCTCCAGACCGGCGCCGCCGGGCGCACCCGCGGGGTCGTACACCGTCACCGAACTGACGTGACCGAACGTGGTGGGCGTCTCCATGTTCAGGAAGCTCACGTCGATGCCGTTGAGTTGGCGCATGGTTCAGCCCCTTGCGTGCTCGGCGAGTGGGAAGATGGTGGACCAGCCGGCGGCCTCGGCGAGCAGCGCCTCGCGTTCGGCGGCCGCGAGCGGCTCGAACGATCGGGCGGCCTCGCACAGCACGGGCACGAGGCGCATGTCGCCGGTGGTGCTGAACACGTGCACGCCGGGGGTGCCGAGCGTGAAGCGCACCGCACGCCGCAGCCGTTCCGCATCGGTGAATGGTTCGTACCAGGTGGCGTGGGTGATGGCCCGGTCGCCCCACGGCTGGTGGGCGCCCACCTTGATGGCCTGCACCCCGAGATCGCGTCGGAATGCCTCGTCGAGCAGCGCGGTGAGATCGGCCAGGTACTGCGGGTCGGCGAGAGCGCCCGGGTACACCGGCAGCATCACCGTGTCGAGGTCGTAGCGCCGCACGGCCTCGAGTTGCGCGGCAGCGGTGCCGAAGTCGTGGCCGGTGACCCCGACGTAGCGGGTCAGGCCCTCGTCGCGCGCCTTCAGGATCGCCCGGAACGCGCCGTCGCGCTGGTCGAGATCGGCGATGGAGGTGACACCGTGCGCCTGGTAGAGATCGACGTGGTCGGTGCCGAGTCGTTGCAGGGTGCGCTCGAGGTGATGACGCACGCCGCCCTCGTCGACCCGGTTCGACTTCTCGCCGATGAACAGTCGTGAGCGCACGGCGGGCAGCAGTGGGCCGAGCAACACCTCGGCCCTGCCGTAGCCGGGGGCGATGTCGAGGTGGTTGATGCCGGCCTCGAGCGCCGCATGGAAACTGGCCTCGACCTCCGCGGCCTCGGCGCAACCGTAGGCGGCGGTTCCGAGGATCGCCACCGACGACATGTGCCCGGTGCGGCCCAGCCTGCGGGTGGGCATGGAGGTCATCCGGTCATGGTAGGTCGTGACAAGATCGGGGTATGCCCCGGAACACCGAGTTTTCAAAGGGTCTGCACGAACTCGGCGACGGTTGCTTCGCCTACCTGCAGCCCGACGGCAGTTGGGGCTGGAGCAACGCCGGCCTGGTGGTGGGTGACGGCGTGTCGCTGCTCGTCGACACACTGTTCGACCTGCGCCTGACGGCCGAGATGCTCGGCTCGATGGCGGCGGTCACGCGCACCGCGCCGATCGGCACCCTGGTGAACACCCACGCCAACGGCGACCACTGCTACGGCAACGAACTGGTGGACGGTGCCGAGATCATCGCCTCGGCAGCCACCGCCCACGAGATGGGCGAGGTGCCGCCGGCGATGCTGGCGGCGCTGAACCGCGCCGAGGGTGAGGTGGGTGCGCTGTTCCGTCACTTCTTCGGTTCGTTCGAGTTCGAGGGCATCGAGGTGCGCATGCCGACCCGCACGTTCGAGGGGCGCCTCGACGTGGAGGTCGGGGGACGCGCAGTGGAACTGATCGAGGTGGGCCCGGCGCACACCCGCGGCGACACGATCGCCTACGTGCCCGACGCGAAGACGGTCTACACCGGCGACATCCTGTTCATCGGCGGCACGCCCATCGTCTGGGCCGGCCCGCTCTCGAACTGGGTGGCCGCCTGCGACCTGATGCTGGGCATGGACATCGAGACGGTCGTGCCCGGCCACGGCCCTCTCACCGACAAGGCCGGCGTGGCGGCAGTGCGCGACTACCTGGCCTTCGTCGATGCGGAGGCCACCGCCCGGCACGCCGCCGGTGTGGATGCCTGGGAGGCCGCCCGCCAGATCGCGGCGGAGGTCAGCGCCCGCCCCGAGTTCCGGGGCTGGAGCGAGTTCGGTCGCATCAGCGTGAACGTCGACACGGCCTACCGCAGCCTCGACCGGAACTACGTCACCCCGAACGTGGTGGAACAGTTCCGGCGGATGGCGGAACTGGAAGGGTTCACGCCTGCTTGACGGCGCGCGCCGACTTGCGCACGGCGAGCACCCAGCCCGCTGCGACGGCCACACTGAAGATGAACCACTGCACCGTGTACGAAAGGTGGGGTGGGCCGCCACCGAGGTCGGGCGGTGCCACGGGCCGCATACCGTCGGGCTCGGCCGACAGGTCCAGTTGGTCGACGTAGACGGGCTGCACCTGCTGGTCGAACTGCTGTGACAACGCACCGAGGTCGACGCGCCGGATCTGGGTGAGTTCCTGCGAGCCGTCGTCGCTGCCCTGTCCCAGCTTCGCCGTCTGGCTCAGCCGCACCCGGCCGGAGACGGTGACCTCGCCGGAGGGCGGTGGTGGGGTGGGCTGCGCGCCGGGAAGGAACCCGCGGTTGACGATCAGCACGGTGCCGTCCTGCAGCACCAGGCCGTTCACGGGGTCGGTGCCGCCGGTGCCGTCCTGGCTGATGTTCACCACCGTGAACTGGTGATCCGTGTCGTAGGTGCCGGTGGCCGTCACGTTGCGCCACTCGACGGCGGACGGTTCGGAGAGGTCGAGTTCCTCGAACGGCACGGCGGGCGCCTGCTGTCGGTTGCGCACCTCGGCCTCGAACGCCTGCCGCTGGTGGTGTCGGTCGAGTTGCCAGAAGCCGGCAGTGACCATCCCGGCGATCGCCGCCGCGCAGAGCAGGTGGAAGCCCAACCACTTCGGCTTCAGCAGGAATCGGTACATCTCAGGTGCGGTCCCAGAGCATGCCGCCCTCGGAGGCGGGGTCGAGCAGGCGTTGTGCAGGAGTCTGCCGATCGATGTGGCCGATCAGACCCTTGTAGACACCGAAGCCGCACAGGTCGCGCAGTTCCGCCGAGAAGCCGCGCACCGTCTCGAGCGGGATGCCGAGTTGCTGGTTCTCCTGCTGGCGGACCCAGCCCGCGCAGTAGTTCATGGCGATGCCCCTGCGGCGCTGATCGGTGACGTTCGCCCCGCCTCCGTGCCACAGGGAGCCGTCCCAGACCAGGATGCTGCCGGCTGGCATCTCGGCGCAGATGCTGTCGTGGTGGCTGCCGTACGCGGGGGAGTGGTCGGCGGTGTGGGTGCCCGGGATGATCCGCGTCGCCCCGTTCGCCTCGGTGAAGTCGGTGATGGCCCACATGCTGTTCGCCGTCACGGGTCGGTGCGGCTTCGACACCGGGATGACCTGGTCATCCGCATGGATGGGCTGGGCGATCTCGCCGGGGTGGATGGTGATGCTCGACAGGCTGCTGATCAGGCACCCGCTGCCCAGCATGTGATGCATGAGGGGCAGCACCACCGGGTGCACCGGGATGTCGCGGTACAGGGGACCCAGGGCCAGCAGGTTGTAGACGCGCGTCGTGGCACGGCCCTCGAAACCGTTCGAGGCCGGCACGATGCCGAGGTCGCGTTCGAGGCGGTCGACGTCGGCGTCGATCGCTGCGGCGAACCCGACGTCGAAGGCGTCGCGCACGATGGTGTAACCGTCGCGGTCGAGGCGCTCGATGTGCGCTGCAAGGTCGTCGTGCACGGCCCCACTGTGCCAGAACGGGGCGTTCGGGGCTACGGTCGGCGACGTGGATCCGCAGCAGATCACCTCCGAATGGCTCAGCGGCGTGCTGGGCGCGCCCGTGCGCATCACGGCCGAGCGGCGCATCGGCGACGGCCTCGTGGGCATGAACATGCGGTACTCGCTCGAGGTGCCCGAGGGTTCGGGTCTGCCTGCCAGCATCATCGCCAAACTGCCCTCGCCCGACCCCACGAGCCGCGCCACCGGGGTGGCTCTGCGGAACTATGAGCGCGAGGTGAAGTTCTACGAGCACATCGCTCCCACGGTCGACATCCGGGTGGCGAAGTGCCACTTCTCGGAATGGATCGAGGCCGACGGCGATTTCGTGCTGTTGCTGGAGGACCTCGCTCCCGCGGAGCAGGGCAACCAGGTCACCGGCTGCTCGGCCGAACTGGCCCGTCGCTCGGTGCTGGAACTGGCCCGCCTGCACGGCCCCCGCTGGGGTGACCCGTCGCTCGACGACATCGAGTTCCTGTCGCGCCGCACCCCTGCGGATGCCGCCCAACTGCAGATGCTGTGGTCGATGATGCTGCCCGGCTTCATGGGCACCTATGCGAAGTACCTCGATGCCGAGGGCATCGCGCTGATCGAACGCTTCGGTGCGCGCATTCCCGACTGGATCGATGGTCGCGACATGCCCACCACCGTCACCCACGGCGACTATCGGCTCGACAACCTGATGTTCGCCAGCAAGGCCGGTGGCTACCCCGTCGCAGCGGTCGACTGGCAGACCCCGGGCCAGGGGCCGGCGAGTGCGGACGTCAGCTACTTCATGGGTGCCGGCCCGCTGCCCGAGGTGCGAGCCGAGATCGAGCGATCGGTGCTCGACGACTACCTGGCCGCGCTCGACGGATACGGCGTGTCGGTGGATGCCGCCGAGTTCTGGCGGCACTACTGCCGCGACGCCTACGGCGGGGTTATCATGAGTTTGGTGGCGTCGCAGATCGTGGGTGGCAACGACCGCAGTGAGGCGATGTTCGCCGCGATGGCGACCCGTCACACGCGCCACTGCCTCGACGTGGGCAGCGAGGCGCTCATCTAGCCGTGGAGCTTCCCGACTTCCACATTCCCCACGCCGAGAAGATCGAGTGGATGATCGAGACCCACGGCTGGGCGATGGAGCCCGTGGCGGCGCGCACCGACACCGACCCGCCCCTGGCCGGCTACGTCTACACCATCGGCTTCCCCGAGGCGCTGCGATTCCCCGAATTGGTGGTGTTCGGCCTCACGCCCGCCGCTGCGCGCGGACTGTTCGACCTCGTTGCCGGGTTGCTGCGCGACGGCACCGAGATCCCCGTCGGTGTCGACCTGACGGGCCTGTTCGACAACGACCTGCGCTGCCGTTTCGCCCCGATCGTCGCGGAGCAGGTGCCTGCCCTGCTCGGCACCGCGGTGGCGTGGCGCAAGGGTCGGCCCTTCGAGGCGGTGCAGGTGCTGTGGCCCGACCGCAACGGATTCCTGCCCCACGAGGCGGGTTTCGACCGTCGCATGGTGCTGGCACAACCGGTGGTGGCGGATGTCGGCTGACGCCCAGCCCTCGCTGCCGGTGTTGGTCTACGACGGCGATTGCGCGTTCTGCTCCTCCAGCGTGCGGTTCGCCCAGCGGTGGGTCCGTCGCATGCCACGAGTGGTGCCCTACCAACGCACCGACCTCGCGAGGCTGGGCCTGACCGAGCAGCAGTGCGAGCAGTCCGTGCAGTACGTCGCCCGCGATCATCGCGTCCACTCGGCGCAGGATGCCGTGGCAGCGACGCTGCTCGCCGCCGGCAAGGGTTGGTGGGTGCTGGGCGCGTCGATGCACCTGCCGGGGGTGCACTGGCTGTCGGGCGTGGCCTACCGCTGGGTGGCCCGCAACCGGCATCGGCTGCCCGGGGGCACGCCCGCCTGCTCGCTCAGCGAGCGGGGCTGAGGCTGCGCATCTCGCTCAATTCGCGCGCGAGGTCGTCGAGCGCCGGTTGATCCCGAGCCTGCAGCAGGATGCGACGGGCACAGGTGAAGCCGGCGGCCTTCACGAGCGCGGTCCAGTCCGCCTCGTCGGTGCCGAGCACCACTCGCAGGGCATCGCCGAGAGCACCGACGGGGTCCGCGTCGAACCGCTGCCACAGTGCCTCCACGTCGCGTTTGCGCAACGCCGTCACAGCGGGTGGTCCTCCATCGCCCACGGGGCGCCGTGCACGGGCAGCAGGTCGAGGAACGGATCGGCGCTGAATGCCTCCTGGCCCAGCACGCCGGCACCCTGCCAGACCCCCTCGGCCAGCAACTCGAGTGCCACCACGGGGTGTACCGCCGTCTGCCACACGACCGCCTGATGGCCGAACTCGCGCATCGTCCACTCGTTGTCGACCACCTGGTACAGGTAGGTGCGTCGGGGGTTGCCGTCCTTGCCGAGACCGGTGACCAGTGAACCCGCGCAGGTGCGGCCACGCATGCGATCGCCGAGTTCGGCGGGGTTGGGCAGCACCGCGGCCACGACGTCGCGGGGCGACACCTCCACGCCGCGCACGCTGACCGGTTGGGTGGAGTGCAGCCCCAGCAGGCGAATGGTCTTGAGCACGTCGATGAACTCGTCACCGAGCCCGTACTTGAACGTCACCCGACCCACGTCGAGCCAGCGGGGCATGAGGATGACCTCCTCGTGCTCGACGTTCACGCAGCCGAGCGGGCCGATGCCCTCGGGGAAGTGGAACGTCTCGGGCTCGCTGAAGGGCTCGGTGGTGAACCATCCCCGCTCGCGTTCCCAGATCAGCGGCGGGTTCAGGCATTCCTCGATCGTGGTCCAGATGCTGAACGTGGGGGCGAAGGTGACACCCTCGATCAACAGGTCGGCGCCATCGCGCACTCCGACCTCGTCGATACGGCTGAACAGGTGGTCGCTGGCGTACCGGGCCACCACATCGCTGAAGCCGGGTTCCACGCCCATGCCCACGAGGGCCAGTTGCCCGCGGGCCTCCCATTCGTGGGCCACGGCGAACTGCTCGTCGCCGAGCATCACGCCGGTGCGTTCGTAGGGGTGCGTGGGGTGGGGCACCGACATGTGCATCGCCATGTCGAGGTAGTGGCAACCCGCAGCGAAGGCGGCGTCGAAGATGGGCGGGTTGAAGCGCGGGTCGCATGCATTCACCACGACGTCGGCGCGCGAGGTGCGGATCAGTTCGACCAGGTCGAGCCGGTCGGAGGCGTCGACGCGTGTCGCCAGCACGCGTTCGCTGGCGGTGCGGGCGGCGGCCCTCGTGGCGCGGGCGTGGTCGACGTCGGCCACCACGATCTGCTCGAACACCGGCCGTCGGGCTGCGATGGAGACGATCGAGGAGCCCACGCCCCCCGCCCCGACCACCAGCAACCGCATGGGGGCAAACTAGCCCCCGTCATCGCTACAGGCTGAACACCCGGCGTTCGGCACCGACCGACACGAGGTCGGCGATTCGGGCGGCGAGGTAGGGGCTGAACCAGCCGCGCAGCCGCAACTGCAACTCGGGCAGCATCCAGTCGTTGCCCGTGATCCTGCCGCGGCAGTTCGCGGCACCGCAGACGCACTCGAACTCGTGGTAGTCGCTGCCGTCGCACGTGCCGTAGTCGAACGTCAGCCATTCGCCGACCTCGATGTCGCGCATCGCCACCAGCACATTGCTGCCCCGCATGCCGCAGTTCGGTTCGCACGAATGGTTCACGCGGTCGGCGTCCTCCGGTTCGCCCGCGGCCTCGAGGTACAGGCGGTCCTCCACCTGCATGCTGCGTGCCCGGCGTTCGTCGGAGAGCTGGTCGATCTCGTCGCGCACTGCGACGCTGCCGCCGAACGCGGCGACGACGGATCCGGCCGGGATGCGTTGCGCCGCCACCGTGCCGAGACCCCAGGCGGGGTGGGGCACCACGGTGGCGCTGGGCGAGAGGTAACTAGCGGTCACCGGCACATCCTGCAACCCCCCGCGGGCGGTGTCCACCTTCTGATCCGTCAGCCCACCTGATCGGTGGATCAGTCAGGCTGGCCGATCGATCAGCCTCTGTACGCTGGGCTGATGAGCGCTCACTCGTTGCGCACTGCGCTGGCCGCCGGCCAGTCGGTGCTGATGCCCGGTGTCTGGGACGCCCTGTCGGCGCGGATCGCCGGCGAGGCGGGCTTCGGCACCGTCTTCCTCAGCGGCTACTGCGTCAGCGGCACGCTGCTGGGCATGCCCGACGTCGGCTACCTCACCCAGACCGAGATGGCCGAGGTGGCGCGACGGGTGTGCGTGGCGAACCCCGGGTTGTCGGTGGTCGTCGACGCGGACACCGGCTACGGCAACCCGCTGAACACGGTGCGCACGGTGGAACTGTGGCGGGCGGCGGGTGCCGCGGGAATGTTCCTGGAGGACCAGGTGTGGCCGAAGCGGTGCGGGCACATGGCCGGCAAGCAGGTGGTGGAACGGGACGACTGGCTGGGCAAGGTGCGGGCGGCGGTCGCCGTGGCCGACGGCCTGCACGTGACCGCCCGCACCGATGCCCGCGCCGCCATCGGCCTGCAGGAGGCCATCGAACGCGGGCGGGCGGCTCGCGACCTGGGTGTGGACGCGGTGTTCGTGGAGGCACCCGAGAGCATCGCGGAGCTGGAGGCCATCGCCGCCGCCCTGCCCGACGTGACGCTCGTGGCGAACATGGTCGAGACCGGCCGCACCCCGCTGCTGACGCCCGACGAACTCGCCGAAATCGGTTTCACGCTGGTGGTCTCGCCGCTGTCGGCGCTGTTCTCGATGGTGCACGCCATGCGCGAGTCGCTGCGCCTGCTGCGCGAGGAGGGCTCGCTGCGCAGTCATCTCGACCGACTGGTGGCCTTCGACGACTTCACCTCCGTGGTCGGCCTGCCGGCCCACCTGGA
>JBJTXX010000015.1:0-2586 GCA_046082485.1 Actinomycetota bacterium | reverse complement strand
ACCTCGCGGCGATGCGGGCGGCGATCGACTCGCACACGGCCGGTGCGGCCCCCAGCATCGACGAGATCGTCGCCGCTGTCGGACCGCTCACGAACTCCGCGCCGTCGGAGGGTGGCGGCGAGCGCCGCCGCCGCCGCTGACCCCGCCGCTGACCTAGCCGCTGACCTAGCCGCCGCTGCTGACTAGAGGGCCAGCCAGCGCGCCAGCACCTTCGCGGCGAGCGGGATCTGCTCGGTTGCCGGCCCGCCGGTGACCTCGACGCGTGCGGTGTGGATGGCGCCGTTCGCGTTCACGAACAGGGTGGCGTCAGCGCCCACGAAGGCCCCGCTCAGGGCGGGGTCCATGTAGGCGACCGGGGTGCCCAGTGAGGCCTGCAGGTCGGTGAACGCCGCCTGGTCGGCGGGGTCGAGGTGGATGGCCAGCAGCACACTCAGCGACTGGTCGTTCACCCCGAGGTACTGGCAGGTTCCTGCGCCGGTGACGGTGCCCTCGGCAAGTGGCACACCGACCGCGGCGCTGATGTCGGCAGCCGTCGGCATGAGCGCGCAGTCGGCCATGAACGTGGTCGTGGGCGCCAGCGAACTGGAGGGCAGTGCCTCGCGCTCTTGTCGCTTCGTGCAGGCGGTGGTGGTGAGCAGGGCAAGTGTGAGCAACAGTGCAGTGGTCGCGCGTCGCATGGGGGTTCTCCGGTCGGCGGTGTGGCGGCTTACGTGGTGGCGCATTCCGTTGTGGTGGCCGATGACGGCGACGGTACCCTGCCCACGTGGCCCTCGACGACCAGAAGTTGCCGATCAAGATGCTGAACGACCGTGTCCTCGTTCGCATCCCCGACAAGGACGGCGAACGGCGGTCGTCGGGCGGCATCCTCATCCCTGCCACCGCCCAGATCTCCAAGCGCCTCGTATGGGCCGAGGTCGTGGCGCTCGGCCAGAACGTGCGCACCGCCGAGGTGGGCGACCGGGTGCTGTTCAGCCCCGAGGATCGCTATGAGGTCGAGGTGGGCGGCACCGACTACATCATGCTGCGCGAGCGCGACATCCACGCCGTGGCCGCCAGCCGCATCGAGGCCGCGACCGGCCTGTACCTGTAGAGGCTGCGTCGTGCCCGAAGCTGTCCCCATCGACGCCACCGATCAGCAACTGGAGGCGGTGCGGTTCGACGCGAACGGACTAGTCGCCGCGATCGCCCAGGACGTGCACACGCGCGACGTGCTGATGCTGGCCTGGATGAACGCCGAGACGTTGCGGCTGACGATGCAGGAGGGCCGCATGGTCTACTGGAGCCGCAGCCGTCAGGAGGTGTGGCGCAAGGGCGACACCAGCGGCGACCGCCAGTTCGTGCGCGAGGCGTTCTACGACTGCGACGCCGATGCGCTGTTGTTCCTGGTCGAGCAGGAGGGCAAGGGCGCGTGCCACACCGGTGAGTACACGTGCTTCCACCGGCGGTTCGGGGCCGGCTCGTGACATCGCTGCGCATGCACCCGTCGCGTGAGCAGTTCCACGCGCTGGCCGCCGACTACACGGTGGTGCCTGTGTGGGCGGAACTGCTGGGCGACCTCGAGACCCCGGTCTCGGCCTTCCTGAAGTTGGTGGGCGACGGCGACGGCTTCCTGCTGGAATCGGTCGAGCACGGCGAACGCTGGAGTCGCTACAGCTTCGTCGGTCACGACCCCGTGGCGACCTTCGAACTGCGCGACGGCACCATCACCAAGACCGGTCAGCACCTCACGCCTGACATTCCCCTCGGCAGGGGGATGCGGGCGGTGCTCGACGCGGGGGTGGCGGCCTACCGGGCGCCGATCATGCCCGAACTGCCCCCGCTGCAGGGCGGCGTCATGGGCTTCCTCGGCTACGACGTGGTGCGCGAGGTCGAGCACCTGCCCAATGCCGCGCACGACGATCGCCGCCTGCCCGACGCGGCGATGAGCATCATCGGCTCGCTCGCGGCGTTCGACCACTGGCGCCAGCGCATCCACCTCATCGAGAGCGTGCCCACCCTGCACGCCGCGGCTGCCGAGGTCGACCGGCTCTACGACGAGGCCTGCGAACGCGTCGCCAGATCGGCCGAGAAGCTGGCGCAGGCATTGCCCACCCCCTCGGTCGAGCCGCCGATGCCCGGTGAGGCGCCGCCCCCCGTGCGCAGTTCGATGGCCGACGGCGCCTACCAGCGGGCGGTGGAGGTTGCCAAGGAGCACATCCTCGCCGGCGACATCTTCCAGGTGGTGCTGTCGCAGCGCTACGACATCGACCTGCAGGCCGACCCGTTCCACTTCTACCGCGTGCTGCGGCAGGTGAACCCCAGCCCGTACATGTACTTCCTGCGCCACCCGGGCATCACCATCGCGGGCAGTTCGCCCGAGCCGCTGGTGCAGGTTCGCGGCCGCAGGGTGATCAGCCGTCCCATCGCCGGCACCAGGCGCCGCGGCCGCGACGACGCCGACGACCGTCGCATGGCGGGGGAGTTGAAGGAGAACCCGAAGGAGGTCGCCGAGCACGTGATGCTGGTCGACCTCGCTCGCAACGACGTCGGTCGTATCGCCAAGTTCGGCACCGTGCACGTCGACGAACTGATGACGCTCGAGAAGTA
>JBJTXX010000014.1:0-1066 GCA_046082485.1 Actinomycetota bacterium | reverse complement strand
ACCATCCGAGTGCTGACTCGAACCCGGGGTACGAGTACCCACTCGGAGCCCGCTCGGCGGTTCCCCTGAGCGGCCGGTGACCTGCGGCCCCCTACAGGGTGTTCTGGTTGTACCTGCTGGCCGTGGCGCCGTGCTGGTTCTGGTATTTGCTCTTCAGGTCGGGGTGGCCGTAGGGGCGCTCGGCGGCCTTGTCGAGCCGCTGGAACACGAGCTGGGCGATCTTCATCCCGGTCCGCAACAGGATGGGCAGGTTCGACACGTTCGAGAACTCCAGCACCACGGTGCCCTTGAACCCCGGGTCGATGAAGCCGGCTGTGGCGTGCACCTGCAGGCCGAGGCGACCGAGGCTGCTCTTGCCGTTCACCACGCCCACGATGTCGTCGGGGCAGCCGACCACCTCGGCGGTGTGCCCGAGGGCGAACTCCCCCGGATGCAACACGAAGACGTCGCCGGGCGGCACGCTGACGGTCTCCATCAGCTTGGGCTGCTCCTCGAACGGGTCGATGTGGGTGAGACGGCTGTTGCGCATCACCCGGAACTCGGTGCCCAGACGCACGTCGACGCTGGCGGGCTGCACCAGCGACGGGTCGTACGGGTCCAGCAGGATGCGGCCCGAGCCCAGCAGTTCGCGAAGGGTGCCGTCGGAGAGGATCACGGCGGCGACACTAGTGGCCCCGTCCACGGACACCAGCGGTGATCGCACGATGTGGCCTCCGCGGCCAACTAGGTTCTCGGCGCGTCGGTGGCCGCTGAGGCGATCTGTCTTGGGGGGTCACATGAAGACATCGATGACGGCACTGGCGGTCTGCGCACTGTTGGGCGTGACGGCGTGCGGCGCAGATCAGGACGACTCGGCGGCGGCCGTCGAGGCACGGGCCGATGCTGCGGCGGCGGCAACCGGCGGCCCGGCGACCGGCGAGCTGAGCGAGTGGAAGGTCGCCATGAACCGGAAGACCGCCGAGGCGGGCGAGGTGACGTTCTGGATCGCCAACAAGGGCACGATGGAACACGAGTTCCTGGTCGTTCGCACCGACTACCCCGATGGCGAGATTCCCCTCGACGGCGA
>JBJTXX010000013.1:0-12512 GCA_046082485.1 Actinomycetota bacterium | reverse complement strand
GCCGTGAGGCGACCACTGTGCCCGGGGAGGATCTTCGATGCCTCGAGGAAGTCGAGCAGGCCCGGGGTGAACTCCAGTTCCTCGGGGATGCGCGAGACGGTGAACGCCTGGCCGACCGGGATGTCGGCGAGCGGCCGCATGTTGGGGGCGGCGTAACTGCTGCCGGGGATCGGGTTGCCGTGCGGGCAGGTCGTGGGGTTGCCGAGCACGCGGTCCATCGCCGCCTCGACGGAGTCGCTCATGACGTGCTCCCACTTCCCGGCCTCGTGGTGGGCCTCGGCCCAGGTGAGGCCGAGCAGGTCGGTGAGGAATCGTTCGGCCAGTCGGTGACGGCGCACGACACGCTGTGCGAGTGCCTCACCGGCCTTGGTGAGCCGGATCGACCGCACGTCGGTGATCAGGCCCTCGGCGGCCATGCGCTTGATCATCTCGCTCACGGCGGGGCGGCTCACCCGCAACCGCTCGGCGATGCGCACCTGCTTCACCGCGAGGTCGTCCTCCTGCAATTCGAAGATGCACTCGCAGTACTCCTCGAACGCCGGGTGGTGCTCACCGATAGCGGGCATGCCCCGAATCTACCCTCGCCGCAGCCATGCTTCCCCGTGACGGATGCGACGTTCGAGTTCGCTGTTGGTGGCGCTGCCCACGGAGGTGATGTTGGCGAGCCGGTTCAGTTCGGCCTGCACCCGTGCATGCGTCCAGCCGGTGACGTCGACGAGGCGTTTCGCGAGGTCCATGTTGCGCTGGCGGAGTTCCTCCTTGATCTCGGCCACGCTCTTGCGGCCGGGCATCATCCACCCGGCGTCGGTGGGGATCTCGGGCAGCTCGACGGCGAGTTCGTCGAGTGCTGCGGCCTCGGGTTCGGGCACGTCGGGTTCGTCGTCGAAGAGGGTGAGGCCGGTCTCGGTGAAGGCGTGCACCGTCATTCCCGTGGCGGTCGACGACACCACGCTGAACAGCGACAGCTGTTCGGGCAGCAGGTCGAGTTCGCGCATCGACTCGGCCTCGGCGCGCTCGGGGCTGAATTCCTCGTCGCGCTCGGCAGGCGGCCGCAGCACGTGCCGGCGGGCCTCCGCGATCTGGAAGGCGTGCTGGCGCAGGCGCGGGTCGTCGGGCAGGAACACGTAGGCCTTCTGGCTGGGCAGGCCGGTGGTCCAGCGCACGAAGCGGCCGACCGCCTGCCGGAAGAACAGCTCGGTGACGACAGTGCTCGCGTACACACCCACCCGCAGTCGCGGGATGTCGACGCCCTCGCTCACCATGCGCACGGCGACCAGCCACGGGCGGGTGCCGGCCGCGAACGCAGCGATCTTCCTGCTGGCGTCGGGGTCGTCGCTCACCACCACCTCGGCCTCCACCTTGAAGCGGAAACGGATCAGCCGGGCGATGTCGCGTGCGTGTTCCTGGTCTGCGGCGATTGCCAGACCGCCAGCGTCGGGGTGTGTGGCGCGAATCGCCATCAGCCGGTGGTGCGCCTGGTCGATGACAGCCGGCAGCCAGTCACCCTGCAGGCTCAGTGCCGCTCGCAGCCGGTGCGAAGCGCCCGTTCGGTCGAGGTCGTCGTGGAAACCGGCGGAGAGGATCGACCCGTCGGGTGCGCTCCATTCCATCAGCCCGTCGAAGCGCGGGAAGTAGACCGGCCGCACCACGCCGCCGTCTCGCAGCGCGTCTGCGTAGCCGTAGGTGTAATCGGGTTGTGCCTCGCCGCCCACCCCGGTCTCCTCGTAGCGCACGAACGGGATGCCGGCGGTGTCGCTGCGGAAGGGTGTGCCGCTCAGGCAGAGCCGACGGTTGGCCTTCGCGAACGCGGTGCGCACGGCGTCGCCCCAGGCGCGCTCGTCGCCGGCGTGGTGCACCTCGTCGAGCACGACGAATGCGTCCTCCGCGAGCCCACGCAGTTTCCTGGCCGTCTCGGCGGTGGCCACCTGCTGGTAGGTGGTGACGATGCCGTGGACGTCCTTCGCCACGCCGTCGGTCGGCGACCAGTTGTGGTCGAGGTGCAGGCCCATGCGGTGCGCCGAGAGCGCCCACTGTGTCTTCAGGTGCGTGGTGGGTGCCACCACGACGAGCCGCCGTCGTTGCTGGCCGAGGGCCCATCGGGCGCATGCCAGCGCGAACGTGGTCTTTCCGGCACCGGGGGTCGCGACGGCCAGGAAGTCGGGGGTCTCGGCAGCCGCGAACTTGTCGAAGGCTTCGCGCTGCCAGGGACGGAGGTGGACTCGCTCGTTCATCGGGACCCGTGAGTCTGCCGCAGCACGAGCGAACGAGCACGCACCCACCCAATTCCCTGTCCTGCGCGAACTTCAGTTCCTCGGGACAGGCCTGCGCGAACTCGAGTTCCTCGGGACGGGGCTTCCGGACTCGAGTTCGTCGGGGCGTAGCCTTTGCGGGATGGCGGATCACCAGGTGCTGCTCGGGTTCAGCCCTGCGGTGCGCGAATGGTTCGGCACCTCCTTCCCCGAGCCGACGCCGCCACAGGTGCAGGGCTGGCCGGCCATCCGCAGTGGTCAACACGCCCTGGTCTGTGCGCCGACCGGCAGCGGCAAGACCCTGACGGCGTTCCTGAGCAGCATCGACCGATTGGTCACGCCTCCCGAGGAGCCCGTGGACCCCAAGGCCCGCACCCGAGTGCTCTACATCTCGCCGTTGCGGGCTCTGGCGTTCGACGTGGAGAAGAACCTCCGGGCGCCGCTGATGGGCATCCGCCTCGCCGCCGAACGCCTCGGGGTGCCGTTCGTGGAACCGACCGTGGCGATGCGCACCGGCGACACCAGCGCCCGCGACCGGCAGGCGCTGCAACGCCGTCCCGTCGATCTGCTGATCACCACCCCCGAGAGCCTCTACCTGATGCTCACCAGTGAGGTGCGCAGCACGCTCGTGAACGTCGAGACCGTCATCGTCGACGAGATCCATGCAATGGCGACCACCAAGCGGGGCGCGCACCTGATGCTCAGCCTGGAGCGATTGGAACTCGTGACCCGGCGTCCGCCGCAGCGCATCGGACTCAGCGCCACGCAGCGGCCACTCGAGGAGATCGCCCACTTCCTCGGCGGCCACCAGGGCGACGGACGGCGCCGTCCGGTGACCATCGTCGACGCCGGGGTGCGCAAGCCACTGGACGTGCAAGTGGTGGTGCCGGTGGAGGACATGGGTTCGATGGGGCAGGTGGTCAGCGAGATCCAGAGCGGGCCGGCCTCGGAGGCGCTGCGCGGCCAGCGCAGCAGCATCTGGCCCAGCATCTACCCGCGCATCCTGCAACAGGTGCTCGCCCACCGCAGCACGATCATCTTCTGCAACGCGCGCCGTCAGGCCGAACGGCTCGCGGCTCGGCTGAACGAACTGGCTGCCGACGAGGGCATCGAGGGCGAGTTGGTGAAGGCGCACCACGGTTCGCTCGCGCGTGAGCAGCGGATCACCATCGAGGACGAACTGAAGCGCGGCACCCTGCGTGCGATCGTGGCCACCAGCAGTCTCGAACTGGGTATCGACATGGGTGCGGTGGATCTCGTGGTGCAGGTCGAGTCGCCAGGGGCCGTGTCGCGCGGGCTCCAGCGCATCGGCCGAGCCGGCCACAGCGTGGGCGAGCCGAGCAAGGGCACCCTCTACCCGAAGCATCGCGGCGACCTGCTGGAGGCAGCGGTCGTCACCCGCCGGATGCGTGAGGGCCTGATCGAGACCTCACGGTTCCTGCGCAACCCACTCGACGTGTTGGCCCAGCAGTTGGTCGCCCACGTGAGCATGCATCCCGACTGCACCGTGCAGCAGGCGGGTGCACTGGTGCGTGGGGCGGCGTGCTTCGCGGAGCTCAGCGACGAACTGCTTCGCAACGTGCTCGACCTGTTGTCGGGTCGCTACCCGAGCGACGACTTCAACGAGCTGCGTCCGCGACTGGTGTGGGACAGGGTGAACGGCACGTTGCGCGCCCGCGACGGGGCCAAGCGGCTGGCGATCACCAATGCGGGCACGATTCCCGACCGGGGCCTGTTCGGCGTGTTCCTGCCCGACGGCACGCGGGTGGGCGAACTCGACGAGGAGATGGTGTACGAGAGCCGCCCGGGCGAGACCTTCCTGCTGGGTGCCTCCACCTGGCGCATCGAGGACATCACGTTCGAGCGGGTGGTGGTGACCCCGGCGCCCGGCCAGCCGGGGAAGATGCCGTTCTGGCACGGCGACCGACCGGGTCGGCCGCTGGAACTCGGCCGTGCGCTCGGAGCCTTCCAACGCGAGGCACGTGCCTTGCCCGAGGCGACCGCGTTGACCACGCTGATGGACGACTACGGGCTCGATGCCCTTGCCGCCCACAACGTGCGGCTGTACCTCGACGAGCAGGCCGCCTCCACGGGTGTGGTGCCCGACGACCGGACGGTGGTGGTCGAGCGGTTCCGCGACGAGATCGGCGACTGGCGGGTGTGCATCCTCAGCCCGTTCGGCACTCCGGTGCACGCGCCGTGGGCGATGGCCATCCAGCGGCGTCTCGCCGAGCGGTTCGACTCGCCGGTGGAGACGATGTGGACCGACGACGGCATCGTGCTGCGCCTGCCCGAGGCCGCCGATGCGCTCTCCGTCGACGACCTCGTGATCGACCCGGAGGACATCGACGAGTTGGTGATGGAGGCCCTGCCCCAGACCAGCCTGTTCGCGGCCAGGTTCCGTGAATGCGCCGCCCGGGCGCTGTTGCTGCCCCGTCGACGGCCCGACCAGCGCACACCCCTGTGGCAACAGCGTCAACGTGCGCACGACCTGCTGGCGGTGGCCGCGAAGTACCCCACGTTCCCCGTGCTGCTCGAGACGTCGAGGGAATGCCTGCAGGACGTGTTCGACCTGCCGGCCCTGCGCGAGGTGCTCACCCAGTTGCGCAGCCGTACGGTTCGCGTCGTGTCGGTGGACACAGCCAAGGCATCGCCGTTCGCGCAGAGCCTGTTGTTCAACTGGATCGCCGCCTACATGTACGAGGGCGACGCACCATTGGCCGAGCGTCGTGCTGCGGCCCTTGCCCTGGACCGCGACCTGTTGCGCGACCTGCTGGGCGCGGAGGAACTACGGGACCTGCTCGACCCCGGTGCGCTTGCCGACGTCGAACTGGAGTTGCAGTTGCTGGCCGACGGGCGCCGCGCCCGTTCGGCCGACGAGCTGCACGACGTGCTGCGACGGCTCGGTGACCTGTCGGCGCAGGAGGCCGACCTGCGGAGCGAGGGCCACGGTGCCAACGGCTGGCTCGACGAACTTCGGGCAGCCCGTCGGGTGATCGAGGTGTCGGTGGCCGGCGGGAGCCGATGGATCGCCGCGGAGGACGCAGCCCGCTACCGCGATGCCCTCGGCTGCAACGTGCCGCTGGGCCTGCCGACGGCGTTCACCGACCCGGTGCCGCACCCACTCGAGTCGCTCGTGGCCCGCTTCGCTCGCACGCACGGCCCGTTCCTGCTCGACGAGGTCGCCGCCCGATTCGGCATCTCACCGGAGCGCACCGCGGGGGCTCTGGCCGCGTTGGAGTCCGAGGGTCGGGTGGTGCGCGGCGAGTTCCGCCCCGGTGGTTCGGGCCGGGAGTGGTGCGATGCCGAGGTGCTGCGCCAGGTGCGCAGGCGCTCGCTGGCGGCCCTGCGACGAGAGGTCGAACCCGTCGAGCCGGCTGCCTACGCGCGGTTCCTGCAGACGTGGCACGGAATCGGCCAGGACCGGCGCGGCCTGGAGTCGTTGGTCGAGGTGATCGGCCAGTTGCAGGGTGCGGCCCTCGTGGCCGGCTCGATCGAGAGCGACGTGCTGCCCAGCCGACTTCGGCCGTACCGTGCCGCCGACCTCGACGAACTGTGCACCTCGGGCGAGGTCGTGTGGGTGGGTGCCGGCGCAATCGGCGCCTCCGACGGCCGCATCCGCCTCTGCTTCGCCGACCAATTGCCCCTGCTCGCCCAGGGCTGGGAGACACTCGACCGTCCGGACGGTCACTTGCACGACGGCATCCGGAGCCACCTTCGCGACCGGGGCGCCAGCTTCTGGGCCGGGTTGCGCGCAGGCGCGCCCGACGCCACCGACACCGAGGTGCTCACCGCCCTCTGGGACCTGGTGTGGTCGGGTGAGGTGACGAACGATTCGCTCGCGCCGCTGCGCTCGCTGCTGTCGGCCCGCGGCATCGGGTCGAAGGGGGCGAAGCCGGCGCTGCGGCAACGACCGCGGCCGGGAAGGCTGAACCGCATCGGCCCGCCGCTCGGCGCCGGTCGCTGGAGCCTGGTGGAACCCCTCCTGCAGCCGGTGCCGGCCACGACACTCGCTGCGCACACCACGGCGTTGCAGTTGCTGGACCGGTACGGCGTGGTCACGCGTGAGGCCGTGCTGGCCGAGGGAGTGGTGGGTGGTTATGCATCCGTCTACGGCGTGCTGAAGGTGTTGGAGGAACGCGGCCAGACACGCCGCGGCTACTTCGTCGCTGGGCTCGGTGCTGCTCAGTTCGGCCTCGCCGGTGCCGTCGACCGCCTTCGTGCGGCTCGTGAACTCCCCGACCGGGAACTGCATCCGGAGGACATGCCGGCGCCCGTGGTGCTCGCCGCCACCGACCCGGCCCAGCCCTACGGTGCAGCGCTCGCATGGCCCGATACAGCGGGTCGACCCGCACGCGCTGCCGGTGCACTCGTCGTGTTGCGTGCCGGGGAGCCGTTGGTGTGGTTCGACCGTCGATCGCATCACGTGGTCACGTTCCCCGCCGCGGCGACGGACGACGGCTGGGTGCGTGCCCTCGTCGAGTGGGTGGGGGGTGGCCGGGCCCGAGCGGTGGAGGTGCGTCGAGTCGACGGGGAGGCGGTGCACCCGGCCTCGACGGTCGCCGATGCCCTGCGCGCCGCCGGGTTCGTCGAGGGCTACCGCGGCTGGGTCTTCCGACCGTGAGCATCGGCGCCATGACCGCTTCGGGGCAGGGTCAGGCGTTGCGGTGCACGACGCGCAACCCCGCCCATGCGAGGTCGGCGATCTGCTGGCCGAGCAGGTCGGGGTCGAACGACTGGCCGCGCTCGACGAGGTGACGGGTGGCGCCCTCGGCCAGCCCTACCAGTCCATGGGCCAGAACACGCTGGTGTTCGCCCTCGATGTCGGCATCGATGAGCGGTGCGATGGCGGCGGCGATACCGGCCGTGATGCGCCGGATCGCGGCCGTCGACTGGTCGTCGCGGTTGGCCTGGGAGCCGAACAGCAACAGGAATGCGTCGTGGTCGTTCGCCACCCAACGGAAGTAGGCCTTGAACCCCAGTTCGGTGGCCTGCTTGCCGTTGCGCGCCTCGGCAACGGCCGTGGTGATGGCACTGCGCAGGCGAGCCCCTGCCTCGTCGAGCAGGGCGAGGTACAAGTCCTGCTTGCTCTCGAAGTGCTGGTACAGCACGGGCTTGGTGACCCCTGCGGCATCGGCCACGTCGTTCATGGACGTCGCGTGGAAACCACGCCGGGCGAACACCTGCACCGAGACGTCGAGGATCTGCTCGCGTCGTGCGGGGGCGGGTAGGCGCATGCTCATAAGGGCTACCGAAGGGTAACTGCTGAAGTTGCGTTCAGATACCGCGGTGGCGGACCGTGTGGCGGACACCTCTCACAGGCCGCGCTCGCGATCGTCTCGCTCTGCGGCCTTGACGGCGTAGCCGAGCACGATCGCCGGCGCCAGCAACGCCGAACCGATCACCACCGAGCCGATGACGATGGTGGAGACCGCGCTGTTGAAGCTGATCGCGAACCCGATCACGAACGTGGCGATCGCCACGGCGAAGAACAGGTAGCCGATGCGGTTCGCCAGAAGGGTCCAGCGGGCCACCTGTTGGCGGCGGGCGCGGACGGGGTCGTGTGGGCGGGGAGTGGGTGTGGTCATCTACAGACTC
Source organism: Actinomycetota bacterium (assembly GCA_046082485.1). Taxonomy (GTDB): domain Bacteria; phylum Actinomycetota; class Acidimicrobiia; order Acidimicrobiales; family Ilumatobacteraceae; genus UBA668. Next base: position 4,665 of record JBJTXX010000013.1, on the reverse strand, counting down.
GGTGGCAACAGGCGGTTGACGTTCTCGTAGAAGAAGTAGAGCGCGGCGACGAACGGCACCACGCCCACGAGGAAGCAGACCCACAGGCGCCGGGCCCGCTTGCCGATCAGCCAACTGGCGATCACGACGAGCAGCAGTGCAACGCCCCAGGCGATGGCATGCGGGATGGCGGCCCGGTCGCTGAACCAGCCCTGCTGGAAGAATTCCTCCCCCGTGGTGCCACCGGAGTCGACACCGGTCGGCACGGTGGTAGTCGGCGCAGCGATCGCGGTCGTCGTGGGCGGGATCGTCTCGCCCACGATCGTGCTGCCGGTGACGGGCCCGGGCGGCAGTGTCGTGACGGGAGGGGTTGCCGGGCCGAGGATGGCCGGTCGCGCCGCGGTGGCGCTCATCTCCGGCACCAGTTCGGACTGCACGATCAGGCGCTGCCGGGTGCTGTACTTCGGCGTGCAGGTGCTGAGGGTCAGGGTGGCCCTGTTGAAATCGAGCGTGGGAATCACAGCGCCGTATGCGCCGGGGCTCACGACCAGGCTCCCGGTCACGCGGTAGGTGTAGTTGCCTGCAAGCGTGCCCACCTCGATGAGGTCGCCGACCACCACCCTGTCGAGGTCGCCGAAGGGTGCGCCGTAGGTGGTGCGGTGTCCGGCGATCGCAGCATTGCCGTACTGGCCCGGCAGCGGTGTCTCGGGGAAGTGGCCGGGGCCGCGCTGCAGGTCGGCGACCCGCACACCCTCGACGACCGTCCAGTCGAGGCCGATGCGCTCGATGCGCAGCTGGGCCACCGGAGCGCCGAGTTCGATGGGGATGGCAGGGGCGGTCGGGATGGTGGTGGAGGTGACGATCTCGCCGGGCACCGTGGTGTCGGGCACCGCCGTCGTGGTGCTGGTGGAGGCCCTCTCGAGCAGCTTGATGAACTCCTGTTCGAGGCTGTCCTGAGCCTGGGCTGTCTTGATGCCGGTGCCCCACAGTTGGTAGCCGACGAAGGCGAACATCAGCAGCCCGAGCGTGATGAACATCCGGCCGAGATTGCCGACCACCCACCGCCAGTCACGCGGCGGACGCGGCCGGTCGAAGAAGGGCACACGTCGGCTGCGACTCACGGCCACGACGCTACCCGAAGGTTCCTGCGGCGAATGGGCGCCCGAGGGTGTGGCCCATTAGCGTTCGACATGCCATGGAACCGGTCGTGTGCCTCGTCGACACCGTTGCTGTGCTGGGCGGTTTCCCGGTGCTCGCGGGTGCGAACCTGACGGTTGACCGCGGCGAGATCCTGTTGTTGCGTGGCCCCAACGGTGCGGGCAAGACGTCGCTGCTGCGCCTGTGCGCCGGCCTGCTGCCGGTGGAACGGGGCACCGCCATGGTGTTGGGCCACGACCTGACCATCGACCGTGACGGCGTGCGTTCGAGGGTGGGTCTGCTCGGTCACTCGAACGGTCTCTACGCCGACCTCACCGTCGCGGACAACGTGGCCTTCTGGGGTGCGACGATCGGCGCCTCGAAGTCGGAGGTCTCGGCATCGCTCGAGCGTTTGGGTCTCGCTGGCCGACTGGCCGACGTGCAGGTGTCGCGCCTGAGCGCTGGCCAGCGACGCCGCACGGCCCTTGCGTGCCTCGTGGCCCGCCGCGCCGAACTGTGGCTGCTCGACGAGCCGCACGCCGGGCTCGACGCCGCAGGCCGTGACGACCTCGATGCAACCCTGCGCGAGGCTGCGCGCGCTGGGGCCACCGTGATGGTGGCCAGCCACGAACTCGAACGCGCCGGGGCCCTCGCCACGAGGGTCGTCGAGGTGGTCGGCGGCAGTGTCCGCGACGCGGAGGGGCACGCATGAGCACCTTGCGCATCGCCCGACTCGTGGCGGCGAAGGACCTACGCATCGAGTGGCGCAGCCGTGTGGTGACGAACCAGGTGCTTCCCTTCGCCGCCCTGACGATGGCGATGTTCGCCTTTGCGCTCGACAGCGACGACGTGCTCACGCGGGTGGCGCCCGGCCTGGTGTGGCTGGCGTGCCTGTTCGCCGTGCTCGTGGTGGTGCAGCGGTCGTTCGCACTCGAGACCGCCGACGGTGCGCTCGACGCGATGCGAGTCGCCGGGGTGCGGCCGGACGGCATCTTCCTCGGCAAGTCGCTGGCCCTCGCCGCGCAACTCGCCGTCCTGCAGGTGGTGCTGCTGCTGGCGGCCGTGGTGCTCTACCGGGCGGAGTTGGTGCTCGGCGGTCTACTGGTGCTGGTGGTGACATTCGTCGCCGCGACCTGCGGCCTCGCCTTCGTCGGTACGCTCTACGGTGGTCTTGCCGCCGGGGCCAAGGGTCGGGAAACGCTGCTGCCACTCCTGCTCCTCCCGGTGGTGGCACCCGTGCTCATCGGTGCAACCCGGGCGACGGAAGCGGCGCTCGGAACCAATGGTGCGTCGCCCAGCGAGGGTTGGCCATGGATCGGCCTGCTCGTGCTGTTCGCCGCACTCTTCGGCACCGGCGGCATGTTCGCGTTCGGATCGCTCATCGACGAATAGGCCCACATGAACCCGCCCGATCCCGCAGCCCTCACCCGCCGGCCCACCGGCACCCGCTTCACCCGAATCATCGGCGCAACCGTGCTGTTCGGCGGCCTCTGGCTGCTGCTGTTCGGTCTAGTGCTGTCGCCGAACGATGCCACGCAGAAGGCCGGCGTGCGTATCCTCTACATCCACGTGCCGTCGGCGTGGCTGGCATACCTGGCGTTCGCGGTCACGGGCATTGCCAGTGCGGCCTATCTGTTCCCCCGCACCCGCAGCCTCACCTGGGATCGCATCGCCGGGGCGAGCGCCGAGATCGGCGTGCTCTTCATGGGGGTCACCCTCATCACCGGCTCGCTGTGGGGCCGCATCTCGTGGGGCATCTACTGGACGTGGGATTCGCGTCTCACGACGACGGCGTTCCTGTTCGTCACGTACATCGGCTACCTGGCCGTGCGCGGCCTCGGCGGTTCGCACCAGCAGCGCGCCCGGCGCAGCGCGGTGCTGGCACTGCTGGCCGTTCTCGAGGTGCCGCTCGTGCACTTCAGTGTGAAGTGGTGGCGCCCGTTGCACCAGCAGGAGAGCGTGGCCGAGGGGAAGTTGAACGACCTGATGCTGTTCAGCCTCTTCGTGGGCATCGTGGCCTTCACCCTGCTCTACGTGTGGTTGCTGCTGCACCGTCAGCGGGTGCTCGCCATGCTCGACATCGTCGATGACAAGGGCCTCGACCAAGCGCTTGCCGAGCGTCGTGCCGAGGCCGAGGAGGTTGCCCGATGATCGCCGTGATGTCGGTGTCGGAACAGTTGCCGTACGTACTGATCAGTTACGTCGTCACGGTCGGCGGCATCGGGTTGTACGTGTGGCGAGTGTTGCGTCAGGCTCGTGGCGCCTCCACCCAGGTGCCGCCGGAGGACCGCCCGTGGACCTGAGCCCCCGGGAGGTCGTGCCCACGGCGACGGGCCGCAAACGCAAGCGCCCGTGGCTGGCGATGTCGGTGCTGGCAGCCGTGCTGGTTGCCGGTGGTGTCTTCGTGGTGATGTTCCTGAACAACGCGGTCGACTACTACTGCAACGTCGACGAGGTCGGCGTGAAGGACGGCTGCGACGTCGGCCGCAACATCCGTGTGCAGGGCGTGGTGCAGAAGGGCACGGTCGAGTCGTCGGGCAGCGGCGCCACCAGTTTCGTCATCGCGTACAACGGTGCCGCACTGCCCATCACGGTCGGCGCCCAGCCCACCGGCATCTTCCAGGAGTGCATCCCGGTGGTGGTGCGCGGGCGCGTGGTCGGCGACGGCGACGACCGGGTCTTCGAGGGTGACGAAGTGATCGTGAAGCACGACAACGAGTACGACGCCGAGAACGAGGACCGCCTGCAGCAGTCGAACCAGGAGGCCGCCGCGTGCTCGCAGAAGGGGTGAACGGCCTGCTGGGCCATTCGGCCCTCATCGTCGGTCTCGCCGCCTCGTTGTTCGGTGCCGCGGCCATGGCCACGGCCACCTTGCTGAAGGATCACCGTCTGGTGCGCACCGTGCAGGCCTACGGGTGGGTGGTGCTGCTGGGGGCCGTCGTCGCCGTGGTGGTGATGGAGCGCGCGCTCATCACCCGCGACTGGTCGATCGCCTACGTGCAGAAGGTGGGCTCGAAGGACACGCCGGCGTTGTTCAACTTCACCGCGCTCTGGAGCGCGCTCGAGGGCAGCATCCTGCTCTGGCTGCTGCTGCTCGCCGTCTACACATCGATCGTCCTGCGGCGCTACCGCCACCGGATGGCCGACCCCCTGGTGGGTTGGGCCGTGGTGACGATGCTGGCCGTCACGGCGTTCTTCTTCTTCCTCGCCCTCGGCCCCACCGACGTGTTCCGGGCCGGTGGCGTGCCGAACTTCGACCGTTGCTGTCGCGGCCCGAACCCGCTGCTGCAGAACCACGTGCTGGTGATGTTCCACCCGCCGACGCTGTACCTGGGCTATGTGGGCTTCACGGTGCCGTTCGCGTTTGCGATCGCCGCGCTGGTGACCGGCCGCGTCGGCGAGGGCTGGCTGCTCGAGACGCGGCGCTGGGCGTTGGTGTCGTGGGGATTCCTCACGCTGGGCATCATCCTCGGCGATCGCAAACGCGAACGGCACCGTGAAGCCCACATAGCCCAGGTACAGCGTCGGCGGGTGGAACATCACCAGCAC
>JBJTXX010000012.1:0-5089 GCA_046082485.1 Actinomycetota bacterium | reverse complement strand
TCGTGGATGGCGGTGGCCCGTCGCTCCTCGGCGCTCAGCACGAGGCTCTCGCGGCGAGCACCCATGACGACTCGGTCACGGGCGTTCTCGAAATCGATCCGCTCGACCTGCTTGCTGCCGCGGCGCACGGCGAACAGGGCTGCCTCGTTGACGAGGTTGGCGAGATCGGCGCCGCTCATGCCGGGGGTGGCCCGGGCCATGGTCTCGAGGTCGACGTCGCTGCCCATCCGCTTGTCGCGACTGTGCAACTTGAGAATCGCCAGACGCTCCTCGAATTCATGGAGCGGCACGATGATCTGCCGGTCGAACCGTCCGGGACGCAGCAGTGCCGGGTCGAGGATGTCGGGGCGGTTCGTGGCGGCGAGGATCACGATGCCCTCGCTCGTCTCGAAGCCGTCCATCTCGGCCAGCATCTGGTTCAGCGTCTGCTCGCGCTCGTCGTGGCCGCCACCGAGGCCTGCGCCGCGCTTGCGGCCGATCGAGTCGATCTCGTCGATGAAGATGATGGCCCGGCCCAACTTGCGGGCCTGCTGGAACAGGTCGCGGACCCGGCTGGCGCCGACGCCGACGAACATCTCCATGAAGTCGCTGCCCGTGACGCTGAGGAAGCCCACGCCGGCCTCGCCTGCAACCGCCCGTGCGAACAGGGTCTTGCCGGTGCCGGGAGGGCCGACCAGCAGCATGCCCTTGGGCACGCGGGCGCCGATCTCGCGGAACCGCTCGGGCATGCGCAGGAAGTCGACCACCTCGGTGATCTCCTGCTTCACACCCTCGTAGCCGGCAATGTCGGCGAAGGTGGTGGAGGGCTTGTCGGCCGAATACGTCTTGGCCCGGCTGCGACCGATGGACATCACGTTGCCCATCTGCCCCTGGGCGCGCTTGTTCATCCACACCAGCACGCCGATGATGAGCACGAACGGCAGCAGCAGGCTGGCCCAGCTGAGCAGCCAGTTGCTCTGTGGCTCCTTCGTCGTCCAGTTGACGTTGTGCTCGGCCAGCAGATCGCGCTCGGGTTTGTCGGGGAAGTTGTCGCGGACGGTGGTGGTGAAGCGGGTGCCGTCGCTGAGTTCACCCGACACCGAGTTGGTGCCGTTCGTGAGCTCGAAGGTGGCGACCTTGTCGGCCCTCACGGCGGTGATGAACTCGGTGTAGCTGAGCTGGGTGCCCTGGGTGCCGGGCCAGACCTGGTTGAGCACCACCGTGCCGATCAGCACGGCCAACAGCACCGGGACCGTCCAGCGGGGCCAGCCGCTGCCGAGGGGGCGCTTGCCGCCCTGGGGCGGTTGCTGACCCTGCTGCTGGCCGCGCCCCGGCGGAGGGGGAGGGGGCGGCGGAGGGAGATTGCTCATGCGCACCATGCTAGGGGTGCAGGGCGTGGTGGACTCAGCGGGGCGCCGTCAAACGGGGCCCCCTCGGCGTGGCATCCACCACACCGCGCGCCGACGGGTTTAGCGTTCGGGCAATGCGGCGCCAGTGTTCCCGTACCGGATGTGCCGAGCCGGCCATCGCCACCCTCTCGTACCAGTACGCCCGCTCGCTGGTGTGGGTCGACGAGCTCTCCGGGTCGCGAGACCCGCACAGTTACGACCTGTGCCAGCGGCACACGGCGCGTCTGTCGGTGCCGAACGGCTGGCGTCTCGAGGACCGCCGCGATCGTCGCCAACTGGCGTACTCGGCGGCACCCCGCCTCGCCGGCTGACCAGCGCATGCCCTCCTCGTTGCTCCCGGGGCACGACCCGTCGCCGCGCGCTCCCGTGTCGCTGCGCGACGCGATGCTGGTCTGGGTGGGTGCATGGATGGCCGGACAGGTGGTGTCCACGGCGATCGCCCTCGGCTCGGGGCACACCAGCCTCTCGACGGCAGGCCCGGGCTGGCTGCTGGCGGTTGCCGTCGCCGGCTGGGTGCCCCTGGTGCTCGGGGTGTGGATGGTGGGCAAGCGACACGGTTCGGGCAGCCTCGGCCGCGACTTCGGGCTGTCGTTCGACCCGACCGACCTGTGGGGCGTGCCGCTCGGCGTGCTCACGCAGCTCGTGGCGCTGCGGGTGGTCTACTGGCCGCTGCAGGCCATCTGGCCCGACACGTTCGGGCAGGAGCGGCTCGAGCAGCGGGCGCGCGAACTGTACGACTCCGCACACGGCGCAGGGGTGCTGCTGCTCGTGCTCGTGGTGGTGGTCGGGGCCCCGCTGGTGGAGGAACTGGTCTACCGCGGTCTGCTGCAGGGCGCAGCGGTGCGTTCGACCAGACGCTGGCCGGCCGTGGTTGCGGTGGCGTTGTTCTTCGCCGTGATCCACTTCCAGCCGGTGGAGGTGCCGGGCCTGTTCGTGATCGGTCTGGTGATGGGTGCCGGTGCGTTGCTGACGGGGCGACTGGGGCTGTCGGTGATCACCCACGTGGCGTTCAACGCCACCGGACTGTTCGTGGTGGCCCTCTCGTGACCGGCGCGAGTGGCAGCGGCATGGAACAATCTGTGACGGCATGAGCGAGCAGAGCGGCGCGCCGCACCCCCAACACCTCCCGCCGCCACCGCCCCTGGTGGTCGATGACGAACCGTCGTTCATGCAGCGGCCGCCGTTGCCGCCCGACGACGAGTACGACCCCGACGAACCGGCGCTGGCATCGCGCCTGTGGCGGCGCGTCCTGCGCCGGCCGTCGCGGTGGTTGAACGCACCATGGCCGGCCGAACGCATCGTGCAATACCTCACGGCGCTCGTGCTGGTGGGTGGGGCGACGTTCTTCGTGGTGCAGGTGGTGCACCTCGACCTCGTCTTCACGAACAACACGCCCACCGGCGGCGACATGGGCGCCCACGTGATGGCGCCCGCCTACCTGCGGGACCACCTGCTGCCGAACTTCCAGATCTCCGGTTGGAACAACTACTGGTACAACGGCTTCCCGCTCTACCGGTTCTACATGGTGGTGCCGGCGCTGCTGATGGTGGCGCTGAACGTGGTGTTCCCGTACGGCATCGCCTTCAAGATCGTCGCCTGCCTCGGTCTGCTCACGCTGCCGTGGTGCTGCTGGGCCTTCGGCCGCCTGGCCCGCTTCCGGTACCCGATGCCCGAGTTGATGGCACTGGCCGGGATGGTGTTCCTCTTCGACGAGAGCTTCAGCATCTACGGCGGCAACGTGAAGAGCACGATGGCGGGCGAGTTCTCGTTCTCGATCGCGCTCTCGCTGGCGGTGTTGGGCCTCGGCCTGTTCGCCCGTGGCCTCGAGACGGGCAAGTACCGCAACTGGACGGCCGTGGTGCTGGCACTGGCGATGCTCAGCCACGGCATCGTGCTGATCTTCGTGGTGCTCGGAGCCCTGCTGATGTGGATGCTCTGGATGGACCGCACGCGGTTCGTCTACGGCTTCACGATGGGCCTGACGGCGGTGCTGCTGTCGGCGTTCTGGGTGGTGCCGTTCCTCTTCAACCACGCCTACATGACCGACATGAAGTACGGCTACCGACCCGACGGCGGTGGTGACAGCTTCTGGGACATGTTCTTCCCATGGACGCCGGTGCTCGACCTGCTGGTCACCGGGTTCGCGCTCATCGGTTTCGTCAGCAGCATCGTGAAGCGCCATCTCAACGGGGCGTGGCTCGGCATCGTCTGCCTGGCGCTGATGGGCGCCACGTTCCTGGCCAGGGACAGCCTGCCGGTGATCGGGCTGCTCTGGAACCCGCGCCTGCTGCCCTTCCTCTACCTCATGCGGCTGTTGCTGATGATGGTCGGCATCGCCGACACGGCAACGTTCATCGTGAAGGGCTGGCAGGTTCGCGAGCTCACCCCGAAGGCCGCATGGGTCACCGGCGCGGCCACGTCGGCCGTCGTGCTCGTGGTGGTGCTGGTGTGCGAACTGTTCCTGTTCCAGCAGTTCCCCGGCGGCAAGTACGTGCAGAAGGGGGACAAGAACGTCTACACGCTCGACATCCTCGGCTGGCGCCCCATCACGCTGAGCGCAACAGCGAGCGACGCGATGTCGGATGGCTGGACCCGCTACAACTTCAACGGCTACGAGGGCAGGCCGGCGTACGGCGAGTACAAGGCGCTCGTCGACACCATGGCGCGCCTGGGCGAGGATCCCTCGCACGGATGTGGCCGCGCGCTCTGGGAGAACAACGGTGACACGGGTGCCTACGGCACGACGATGGCGTTGATGCTGCTGCCGCACTGGACCGACGGCTGCATCGGCAGCCAGGAGGGCCTGTTCTTCGAGGCGTCGGGCACCACGCCGTACCACTTCCTGTCCGCCGCGGCGATGAGCAAGAACAGCTCGAACCCCGTGCGCGAGCTGCGTTACGTCGACAACAACGCCACGGTCGGCGTGCCGATGATGCAGAAGTTGGGCATCCGCTACCTCATGGTGTTCACCGAGGCCGCGAAGTCGCAGGCGGCGACGCGCGGTGACCTGACGCTCATCGCCGAGAGCGGACCCTGGAAGATCTACGAGGTCGCGGACTCCGACATCGTGGTGCCGTTGTCGGTGCAGCCGGTGGTGGTGAACCGGCGGGCGGGTGACCAGCGCGAACGCAACCTCGAACTCGGCACGTCGTGGTTCCAGAACCCGACGGAGTGGGCGGCGTTGCCGGCTGACGACGGCCCCGACGAGTGGCAGCGCATCGACGTGCAGGTCGACATGAACCGGCGGGTCGGCAACGAGCCGCTCGAGCCGGGACGCAAAGTCGACATCGTCGTGCCCAGCCAGAACATCGCCCCGGTCTCCCTGGCCCCCGTCACGGTCTCGAAGGTCGACATGGGCGACCAGGACCTTCGCTTCGAGGTCTCGCAGCCCGGCGTGCCCGTGCTGGTGAAGATCAGCTACTTCCCGAACTGGAAGGTCGATGGCGCCCTCGGGCCGTACAGGGTGGCGCCGAACCTGATGGTGGTGGTGCCCACCTCCAACGAGGTGTACCTGCACTACGACTCGAGTGGCATCGAGAAGACGGCGTGGGTGCTGACGCTCCTCGGCATCGGGCTGATGTTCCTGTGGCGTTTCCGTCTCGGCGACGTCCGCCACCGCACCCAGCACCCGTTCGAGCGTTTCGACGACGAGGACGACACGGAGGCCGGGGCCGCCGAACCGGCGCAGGGGTCGTTCGACG
>JBJTXX010000011.1:0-1626 GCA_046082485.1 Actinomycetota bacterium | reverse complement strand
CATCGACTTCCGAGACGGCATCTTGTTCGTGCCCGAGGTGCTGCTGTCGGCCAACGCCATGAAGGCCGGTATGGAGATCCTCCGGCCGCTCCTGGCCGAGACCGGCGCCGAGCCCATCGGCAAGGTGGTCATCGGCACGGTGAAGGGAGACATCCACGACATCGGCAAGAACCTCGTGGCGATGATGCTCGAGGGCGCCGGCTTCGAGGTGATCGACCTCGGCATCAACACCGACGCCTACAAGTTCCTCGCCGCGCTCGACGAGCACAAGCCCGACATCCTCGGGATGTCGGCCCTGCTCACCACCACCATGCCGTACATGAAGGTGGTCATCGACACCCTGCAGGAGCGCGGCCTGCGCGACAAGTACATCGTGCTCGTCGGTGGCGCCCCGCTGAACGAGGAGTTCGGCCAGGCCATCGGTGCCGATGCCTACTGCCGCGACGCCGCCGTTGCCTCCGAGACCGCCAAGCAGTTGGTCACCGCCCGCCGCCGTGGCACCGAGCCCCCCGGGCCGTCGGTCTGACCCTCACCGTCATGTCGCAGCCCCTCGTGCTGGCGTGCGGTGCCCTCGTGAGTGAACTGCGAGCCGTCCTTGCAGCCTCCGGCATCGCCGAGCACGTCGAGGTGCGCTATCTGCCCGCCAACCTCCACAACCGCCCGGAGCGCATCGTGCCCGCCCTCACCGAGTTGATCGACCCCGAACGCGAGGTGCTGATCGGCTACGCCGACTGCGGCACCGGCGGGGCCATCGACTCGCTGCTCGCCACGTTGCCGAACGCCCGCCGACTGCCCGGCGACCATTGCTACGAGTTCTTCACCGGCACCGACAGGTTCCGCGAGTTGGCCGGCGCCGAACTGGGCACCTTCTACCTCACCGACTTCCTTGCGAAGCACTTCGAGGCGCTCGTGTGGCAGGGCCTCGGCCTCGACCAGCACCCCCAACTGCGCGACATGTACTTCGGCAACTACACGCGAGTGCTGCTGCTCACCCAGTCCGACGACCCTGCGGTGGTCGAGGCCGGCCAGCGCGCCGCTGAGATACTGGGGCTGCGGTTCGAACACGAGCACGTCGGACTGCACCAGTTCCACGAGGCCGTGGGCCTCTCGATCCGGAAGGTGGCATGACATGTCGCGACGGAACAAGGACGAGATCGTGCTGATCATGTGGCGCGACATCCCCGCACAGGTGAACGGCACCCTGGCCGGCGAGAAGCACGGCTACATCCTCCCCCACCGTTTCCAGAAGGCCATCGACCGCGCCGCCATGAAGGCCGGCAAGAAGGACGCCCACGAGTACGTGGGCGAGATGCGCCGGGTCAGCTATCCGATGACCAGCACCAATCTGGTCGAGTGCGTGGAGGGCATCGCCGCACGCATCGACGAGGAGTTCACCAACGAGCGCTTGCACGCGCTCGTCGACAACGGCGGATGGGACCCCGTCTCGCCACAGGAGCAGCAATGACCCACACCGTGATCAGCAGCGCCACGAAGGAAGTCGTGATCGGCTTCGATCGCCCCTTCGTGATGATCGGCGAGCGCATCAACCCCACCGGCCGCAAGTTGCTGGCCGAGGATGCACTACGCCCCGATTCCTTTTTAGCGCCGACCGGCCTGCGGTGCGTG
>JBJTXX010000010.1:0-2658 GCA_046082485.1 Actinomycetota bacterium | reverse complement strand
GAAGCCGCACGCCCGGGTGCACCGCTCGCCGAGCACCATGAACGTTGCCGTGCCCGCAGCCCAGCACTCGCTGAGGTTCGGGCAGCCGGCCTCCTCGCACACCGTCACCAGACCGTGCTCGCGGACGGTGCGCTTCATCGCCAGCACGTCAGTGCCGAGCTGCACCTTCGGTCGCAGCCACTCGGGCTTGCGCGAGGAGATCGAGAGACCCTCCGAGACACCGGCGGCCTCCAGTCGGGCCAGCGCCCGACCCGTCTCACCCGGACCCTCGCCGCGCGAGAACGGCGCCAGGTCGGCGGGCTGGTGCTTCCACGCGACGTCCTGCCGCTCGGCGACACTGCCTCCCCACACGTCCGCTGCACGCCGGGCCACGATGTCGGCGACCTCCTGCACGGACACCTCGAGACCCTCCTCGGCGAGCGACGTGACCGGCTTCGTGCCGATTCCGCACGGCACGATGTGGTCGCGCATGTAGCGCAGGTCGGTGCGCACGTTGAGGGCGAATCCGTGCATCGTGCGGCCTCCGGCAAGACGCACACCGATCGCACAGATCTTCCGCGGGTTCGGCCCGCTGACCCCTACCCACACGCCCGGGTACTCGTCGAGGCAACCGACGTCGGCCACGCCCAACTCCTGCAGGGTGCCGACCACCAACCGCTGGATCGCGCACACGTGGTCGGAGGCACCCAGCGAGTTCGCGACGCTCACCACCGGGTAGCCCACCAACTGGCCGGGCCCGTGATAGGTGATGTCGCCGCCGCGCTTCACGGCGACCAGTTCGGCGCCGACCGCCTCCGGTTGCACCAGCAGGTTCGAGACGAGGTCGGCGCGAGGACCATGCGTGAACACGTGCGGGTGCTCGAGCAGCAGGAGGTGGTTCTGCGTGCCGTGCTCGAACAACGCCGTCTGCACGGCGAGCGCCTCGCGGTACGGGACGCGGCCCAACCAGCGAACGCGCAGCGGGCCGTGGGAGGACACGACTAGAGCTCCTGGCCCCAGTCGCGCGTCTCGAGGATCTGCTTGACCCGGCTCAGGAAGCCGGCGGCGTAGGCGCCGTCGAACGCACGGTGATCCCAGCTCATCGCCAGGTTGCCCACCGGATGCACGACGATGGCCTCGGTGCCGTCGGGCAGCACGGCCACCACCGGCTTGCGCACGATGGCATCGGTGCTGAGGATGGCGACCTGCGGCTGATTGATGATCGGCATCGTCAGCACGCTGCCGGCCGAGCCGTTGTTGCTGATCGTGAACGTGCCACCACTGATCTCGTCGGGACTCAGCTTGCGGCTGCGGGCACGACCGGCGAGGTCGTTGACCTCGCGGGCGATGGCACGCAGGCGCTTGGTCTCGGCGGCACGCACCACCGGGACGAGCAGGCCCTGGAAGTCGAGGTCGACGGCGATACCGATGTCGATGAAACCGTGCACGACCAGTTCGTCACCACTCACGCTGGCGTTGAGGTGCGGGAACTCGGCGAGCGCGTCGACCACCGCACGGGTGACGAACGGGAGGTACGTGAGGCTGAAGCCCTCGGTGGCCTTCCACTCTGCCTTCACCTTGCCGCGGGTGGCATCGACGTTCGCGAAGTCGACCTCGACCTCTGAACGCGTGCGGGCTGACCGACTTGCTCATCACCATGTGGCTGCCGGTGAGGCGGCGGATCTTGCTGAGCGGCACCGACGTGTCGCGCTCGCCAGAGGCCACCGCCGGCGTGGGCGCAGGTGGCGTGACGGCCGGAGCAGGCGTCGGCGTCGGGGCAACCGGAGCGGGGGCGACCGGTGCCGGGGTCGGAGCCGTCGGGGCTGGGGCGGTCGACATGCGATCGATGTGGTCGAGCACGTCGTCGCGGGTGATGCGACCCCCCGGACCGGTGCCGGTGATGTCGCTCGGGTCGATGCCGTTGTCGGCCACCAACTTGCGCACGACCGGCGACAGCAGCCGCGCGTCGCCGGTGAGCGCTGCGGCCGCCGGCGCGGCGTCGGCTTCCGCGACCGGTGCCGGCTGCGGGGCAGGTGCGGGGCCGGGCTCGGGCTGCGGGACCGGCGCAGGTTCCGGTGCCGGCGCAGGAGTCGGCTCCGGTGCAGGTTCCGGCTCGGGTGCAGGAGTCGGCTCGGGTGCGGGTGCCGGCTCGGGTGCCGGGGCGGCGCTGTCAGCGGCACCCACCACGGCCAGCACTGCGCCCACCGGCACGGTGTCGCCCTCCGCGGCGCGGATCTCGAGCACCACGCCGGCCACCGGCGACGGCACCTCGGTGTCGACCTTGTCGGTGCTCACCTCGAACAACGCCTCGTCGGCGGCGACGGTGTCGCCCACCTTCTTGAACCAACGGGTGATGGTGCCTTCGGTGACGGTCTCGCCCAGTTGGGGCAGGGTGACGTCGGCCATGAGTGGGTCTCCTTGGGGGTCAGGCGTTCAGGCTGCGACCGGTGAGCGAGAGCATCGTCTCGCCGAACAGTTCGCTGAGGCTGGGATGAGGCTGGATGAACTCGGCGACCTCGGGCACGGTGGCTTCCCAGTTGACGGCGAGATAGCCGCCACTCAGCTGCTCGGTGACCCACGGGCCCACCATGTGGACGCCCAGCAGGGTCCCGGCGGTCCCGTCGGGCCGCTGCTCGGCGATGATCTTGACCAGGCCGTCGGTCTCGCCCAGCACCTGGG
>JBJTXX010000009.1:0-19397 GCA_046082485.1 Actinomycetota bacterium | reverse complement strand
CATCGCCGGCCCCGCGGGCAGGGTGGTGCGCTCGCCGAAGAACTCCACGCTCACCCCGTTGCGATCGATGTCACGGTCGCAGAGCAGACACACGACCTCATTGGCACGCAGCGCCTTCATCACCGCCGCCCCTGCATTCGGCCCGGTGGGCACCACGGTCATGCCCAGCGTGGCACGAAGGTCGGCGAACCACTCGAACAACTCGGGCGGTTCGAGCGCCTCGACCACCACCGTCAGCCGATGCCCCTGATCGGTCATCCAGCGCCCCGCCCACTCCCACCCGCCGAGGTGCGGCAGGGCGAAGATGCACCCGTTGCCCTTCTCGAGCGCGGCGGTGATGTGCTCGTAGCCCTCCTTGGTGAAGTAGCGGTCGACGGTGCGCTTGCTGAGCGACGGCAGCCGGAAGCTCTCCATGTAGTAGCGGGCGTAACTGTCGAAGGCCTGTTGGGCCGCGACCCGCAGCGATGCGCCACGCAACTTCGGGTTCGCCCTGCGGAGATGACGCTCGATCATCTGCCGGCGGGCAGGGCTGGCGAAGCTGGCGCTGAAACCCAGCGACGAAGCGGCCGCAGCGGCGACCGGGCCGGGCATCAACCGTGCAGCCAGCGAGCCGAAGCGATAGGCGCCGACCGTCGCGGCGTCGGTGACGCGTTTGCGGGGGCCGTTCTCAGTCACGACCGGCCGGACGACCGGAGCGCGAGATGTGCGTGGTGCGGCGCTCGGTGCGCACCACACGGCGCGTCTGGCGCCGGCTGCGACGCAGTTCGATCTTCGCAGCGGTGACCGGGGCAACCGCCGCCTGCTTCCAGACCTTGATGAACCGCTGCACTGCGGTGATGCCGGTGAGCACCAGCGTGATCCACAGGATCGGCACCAACAGCGGCGGGAACAGCAGGCCCAGGCACAGCGCGATGATGCGCTCGGCGCGCTCCATCAGGCCACCCTTGGCATCGAGGCCCAGCGATTCCGCCTTCGCACGCATGTAGCTGATGACCGAACTGAGCGCCATCACGGCGAACGGCAGGAGCGCCATGTGCGGGCTGGAATCACTGGCGAGGTACCACGCCACTCCGCCGAACAGCATCGCATCGGTGACGCGGTCGATGGTCGAGTCGAAGAACGCCCCACGCTGGCTCGACGAGTTCGATGCCTTCGCCAGGGCACCGTCGAGCAGGTCGGGCAACGCAGCCAGCACCACGAGCAGCAGGCCGAGTCGCAGCCAGCCCAAGCCGACGCACACGGCGGCGAACACCGCCACGACGAGACCGATGATCGTCAGGTGGTCGGGGGTCAGTCTCGTGCGGCGCAGGGAATCACCCAGCGGCTTGACGGCCTTGTCGACCGAGGTCCGGAACTTGCCGTCGAACATCGCCGCTCAGGCTATACGTTCTGCCAGTCCTCGAGAGGGTTGTCCTGCACGAGGTGCTCCTTCACCGAGCCGTCGACCGCATCGACCAGCACGAGCCCGCGGCGCCGGGGCGGCTCCTCTGCCGAATAGACCAGCACGCGCCACGTCGGGCGGCTGCGCACGCCGCGCCACACCTGCTGTGCCGACGCGTGTCCGACCGGGAAGCCCACGGCGGCCTGCGCTGCCACCAAGGCCTGCTGCTCGTCGACCGTCATCCGCCAGCCGGAGGTGAACGAGTAGACCGCCACCGCCCCCAACAGCACCGCCGCCCACAGGAAGCCCCGGTTCACGAGCGCCGAGTCGCCCGCCCACAGCCAACCGGCCAGACAACCGAGCGCGATCACGGCGTACAGCACCGCAGGCTTGCGTCGGCGACTGTTGTCGGGGAACTGATACGGCCCGGTGTGACCGATCGCATCGAGGTCGTCGGGCAGTTCGTCGCGGAGGTCGTCGTTCGTGGGCTGTGCGTCGCTCATGCACCGGCAAGGCTAGGCCACCTGCCCTGCTGTGCGACCATGTGTGCATGAGTACGCAACGTACGGACATGGTGGAGCGCGGCGACGACGGTTCCATGCGCCTCTACACCTGGCAGCCCGAAGGCACACCGCAAGCCGCGATCCTGCTGGTGCAGGAGATCTTCGGCGTCGGCCCCTACATTCGGGCCGTTGCCGAGCGACTCGCCGACGCCGGCTATCTGGTCGGAGCGCCCGACGTGTTCTGGCGATTCGCACCCGAGTGGGCCGCAGGCCACGACCAGCAAGGCCTCACCGACAGCTTGCAGGCCGTGCAGCAACTCGACTTCCCCACTGCCATCGGCGACTGCACCGCGGCACTCGCCCACCTGGCCGCGCAACCGGGCATCGAGGGTCGCGTCGGCGTGATGGGCTTCTGCCTCGGCGGCACCCTGGCGTGGGCCGTCGCTGCGGCCGCCGAGCCCGCCGTGTGCATCAGTTACTACGGCTCGGGCGTGCCCTCGATGCTCGGCATGATGCCGCAGGTGCAGTGCCCCACGCTGTTCCACTTCGGCAGTCAGGACGCATACATCCCCAACGAGGGCGTCGATGCGATCGGCGAGGCGATTGCCGGCCGCAAGGGCTTCGTGCTGAACGTGGAACAGGCCGGACACGCCTTCGACAACCACGAGAGCGAGATGTTCTGGAACGAGGCGGCCGCCAAGGCAGCCTGGACCAAGACCATGGCGTTCCTGGGTCTGTACCTGCCCGCTTAGTCGAACAGTCCGGCCGGGCGGTCGTTGCCCGGCGACGGCAGGCCGAGGTGTTCGTAGGCCGCTGCCATCGCCACACGGCCACGCGGTGTGCGGGCCAGCATGCCCTGCTGGATGAGGAACGGTTCGTACATGTCCTCCACCGTCTCGGGTTGCTCGCCCACGCTGATGGCCAGGGTGCTGAGGCCCACCGGGCCACCGTTGAACTGCCGGCAGATGGCACCGAGGATCGCCCTGTCGACCTTGTCGAGGCCGCGTTCGTCGACGCCGAACACCCGCAGCCCCTCACGTGCCGTCGCCTCGGTGACGGTGCCGTCGCCACGCACCTCCGCGAAGTCGCGGACCCGCCGCAACAACCGGTTGGCGATGCGCGGCGTGCCACGCGAACGGCGTGCGATCTCCCAGGCCCCCTCGGGCGACACCTGCACCTTCAGGATGCCGGCGGCCCGACGGACGATGGCCTCGAGCTCGTCGTCGGCGTAGTAGTCGAGCCGGGCGACGAGACCGAAGCGGTCGCGCAACGGGCCGGTGATCATGCCGGTGCGGGTGGTGGCTCCGACCAGCGTGAAGCGAGGGAGGGTGAGGCGGATGCTGGACGCGGCCGGCCCCTTGCCCACCACGATGTCGAGCTGGAAGTCCTCCATCGCCGGGTACAGGATCTCCTCGACCGCCCGCGACAGTCGGTGGATCTCATCGATGAACAGCACGTCGCCTTCCTCGAGCTTGGTGAGGATGGCCGCGAGGTCGCCCGCCCGTTCGAGCGCCGGACCGGAGGTGACCAGCAGGTGCACGCCCATCTCGGCGGCCACGATGCCCGCCATGCTCGTCTTGCCCAGACCGGGCGGCCCGGCGAGCAGCAGGTGGTCGGCTGCCTGGCCGCGCATCTTCGCGGCCTCGAGCACGATGCCGAGGTGCTCCTTCAGTTCGCGCTGACCGACGAACTCGCTGAGTCGCTTCGGCCGCAGGCCGACTTCGTCGGCCTCTTCGACTGGGCCGGTGGCGCCGGGATCGAGGTACTCGTCACGCACGCTTGGCACCCAGCAGTCTCAGGGCCTCGCGCAACATGGTGGCCGCGTCGGCGGCGGCCACTTCGCGCAACACATCGCGGATTTCCTCCTGCCCGTAGCCGAGACCGGCAAGGGCCTCGCGCACGTCGCCCACGGCTGTGCCGGCTGGGGAACCAGCGGGCGCGGACGGTTCGAGGATGGGCAGGTTCAGACGGTCACGCAGCTCGACCAGTAGGCGCTCGGCCGTCTTCTTGCCCACACCGGGCACGAGCGTCAGCGCTGCGAGATCCGAGGTGGCCACGATGTCGACGAGCGCCGACGGCGTGTGCGTGCCGAGGATGGAGAGCGCCAGCGCGGGGCCGATGCCGTGAGTGGCGATCAGCACCTGGAAACTGGTGCGTTCGTCGCGGCCGAGGAACCCGTAGAGCGTCTGCGCGTCCTCACGGATGTGGTGGTGCACGTGTAGGAACACCGCGGACCCGAGGTGCAGCTCGGCGAGGGTTCGCGGGGTGACCGACACGAAGTAGCCCACGCCACCTGCCTCGACCAGGGCGGTGCCGGTGTCGGTTCGCTCGAGCACCGTGCCGCGCAGCGACCCGATCATCGGGCCACCGCCTGCAGGCGTCGGCGCATCGGCGCTGCCGCCAGGTAGCACAGCGCCAACGCCGCCGCATCGGCCGCGTCGGCCGGCTTCGGCGGGGTCGACAGACCCAGCCTTGCCTGCACCATCTTCTGCACCTGCGCCTTGTCGGCGCCACCCCAGCCGGCCACGGAATCCTTGACCTGATTGGGGGTGAACTGCATCACGTCGCAACCGAACGCCGCTGCCTCGGCGAGCGCCAGCCCGCTGGCCTGCCCCACGCTCATCGCCGTGCGCACGTTGGTCTGGAAGAAGACCTGCTCGACGGCAACCGCCTGTGGCCGGAACTCGGCGAGCAGCGCCTTCAGCTCGCTCTGCAGCTCGGCAAGGCGGTTCGGCAGCGGCATGTCGGCGGGCGTGCGGATGACGCCCAACGACAGGGGCTTGACGGCGTTGCCCTGCGAGTGCAGGACTGCATAGCCACAGTGGTGAGACCGGGGTCGATGCCGAGCACCACGAGGCCGTCGCGAGCGAACACGCGTACGAGCGTAGCGGCTCTCCCCCAATTGTCGGCGGATGGCGCTCGCATGTGGCAGCGTTGCGCCATGCGCCGACCCTTCATCCTGATGATCCCCGCCTTGCTGGTCGCAGCCGCCTGCAGCGGCGACGATTCCGACGGCGGCGCCACCACCGCCGCACCGACGATCAGCGTCGAGGATTCCACCACGACCACAGCCCCGGCACCACGCACGGAAGCCTTGGTCTGCGACCCACTCGACGAACGCGCCTGCCTGCTGCCCTGGCCCAACGATGCCTTCACCGTCCCCGACCCCGAGACGGTGACGGGCCGCCGTCTCGCCATCGATGCCGGCTCCACACCGAAGAACGCCAAGGGCATTCCGATCGACGTGACCGACCAGAACCGGGCCGACGGCTTCTCGCCCGGTTCGGCGGTCCTCGCCTTCGTGCCGGGCCTCGACATCGAGAAGTCACGGATCGCGCCCAGCACCGACATCGGCGCATCGCTCGACCCGGAGTCGCCGGTCGTGCTGCTCGACACCGACACCGGCACCCGCCTCGCCCACTGGGCCGAACTCGACGCGCAGGCACCTGAGGGTGACCGGGTGCTGATGGTGCGGCCCGCCGTTGCGCTGCCGGAGGGGCACCGAATCGTGGTGGTGCTGCGCAACCTGCTCGATGCCGACGGCAACGCGATACCCGCATCGGAAGCCTTCCGCGCCACGCTCGACAACACCACCGAGCCACCCGAGCGGGGCAGCGACTTCGTGCGCATCCTCGACGACATCGCCGCCGACGGCATCGACGCGAACGAGGTGTACCTCGCATGGGACTTCACGGTCGCGAGCGCCGAGAGTCTGAGTGGTCGCGCCCTCGCGATGCGCGAGACGGCCTACGCCACGCTGGGCGACGCTGCGCCCGGCTTCACCGTCAGCGACCAGCTCGACAGTGCCACCACCCGGGTCATCAACGGCACCTACGAGGTTCCCAACTTCCTCACCGGTGACGGCGCTCCCGGCAGCACCCTGCTGCTCGACGCCGACGGCACGCCGATCCTGAACGACCAGCAGCCCACCTACACCGCGCCGTTCAGGTGCGTGCTGCCGCTGAGCGGCAACACGACGACCATCATCTTCGGCCACGGCCTGCTGGGCAACCTCGGTCAGGTCGACGGTCTGTCGTTCGCCGCCGACATGGGACTGGCGGGCGTGTGCGGCACCGACGAGATCGGCATGGCCACCGAGGACCTGCCGAACGTCGCCAAGATCCTCGATGACCTGTCCCACTTCCCCGAACAGGCCGACCGCATGGTGCAGGGCATCCTGAACCAGCAGATCCTCGGTCGCCTGCTGAACCACCCGCAGGGGTTCGCCTCGTCGCCCGCCTTCCAGAACGCGGAGGGAACGCCGCTGGTGGCCAACGACCGCACCGTGTTCGTCGGCAACAGCCAGGGCGGCATCCTCGGTGGGGCGGCCAGCGCCCTCAGCAACGAGTGGACCAACGTCGTGCTGGGTGTGCCGGGCATCAACTACTCGCTGCTGCTCACGCGCAGCAGTGACTGGCCCGAGTTCCAGGCGATCTTCGACACGGCGTACACCGACCCGGTCGACCGGGTGCTGGCCCTGCAATTGAGCCAGTTGCTGTGGGACCGCGGCGAGAACAACGGCTATGCCCAGCACCTCACCGACGACATCTACCCGGGCACCGACGAGGCCAAGAAGGTGCTGCTGGTGCAAGCCTTCGGCGATCACCAGGTGGCCAACGTGAGCACGGAGGTGCTGGCCCGCACCATCGGGGCGGCGGTGCACGAGCCGGCGCTCGCACCGGGCCGCAGCGCCGACGTCGACCCGCAGTGGGGCATCCCTGCGCTCGACCATTCGGCACAGGGCAACGCCGCCGTCGTGGTGTGGGACTTCGGCACGCCGCACCCGCCCACCGTGAACCTGCCACCCACCGACCCCGAGTACGGCCGCGACCCGCACGGGGCGGGCTCGGACGAGCCACTGGTGCTGCAGCAGGCCTTGACGTTCCTGCTCACCGGCGAGGTGCCCGACGTCTGCGACGGCAAGCCGTGCGTCAGCACAGCCCTACAGGGCTGAAAGCACCTCGACCAGTTCGCTCACCGGTCGGAAGGTGAGACCGGCGATGGCCCGGTGGGCGTACCGCACCGTGCCCGAGGCGTCGACAATGAAGACGCTGCGACGCGGGAACCCGGCCGGGCCGAGCGTGCCGTAGGCCGCGGCCACCTTCTTGTCGGTGTCGGCGAGCAATGGGAAACGGAAGCCGTACTTGTCGGCGAAGGCCTGCTTGCTGTCGAGGCCCTGCGCCGAGATGGCCACGATCTGCGCGTCGAGCGCCTCGAACTGCGAGAGGTCGTCGTTGTACGAGTTCAGCTGCTTCGTGCACACAGCCGTGTCGTCGCCCGGATAGAACACCACCACGACCGGCCGGCCCGCGTAATCGCGCAGGCTGACCTGCTGGCCCGTGTTCGAGGTGAGGGTGAAGTCGGGGGCGGCTTCGCCCACCTTCAGGCTCACTGGCTGACCGCTTCCATGAGATCGTCGCTGATGTCGAAGTTGCTGTACACGTCCTGCACGTCGTCGAGGTCCTCCAGGGCGTCGATGATGCGCAGGATCTTGCGTGCATCCTCGGCGTCGGTGACGTCGATCGACACGCTCGACACCATAGTGCTCTCAGCCGACACGACATCGAGGCCAGCGGCCTGCAGGGCATCGCGCACCTCGTACACCACGGAGGGGTCGGAGGTGACCCGCCACGCACCATCGCCGTCGGCCGAGATGTCGTCGGCACCCGCGTCGAGTGCCGCCATCATCACGGAATCCTCGTCGCCGCCGTTGACGATCAGCACGCCACGGCGGCTGAACTGCCAGCCCACCGCACCGGGTTCGGCCAGCGATCCACCCATCTTCGAGAAGGTCGAACGCACGTCGGCGCTGGAGCGGTTGCGGTTGTCGGTCAGCACCTCCACGAGCATTGCAACGCCACCGGGCGCGTAGCCCTCGTACGTGATGGCCTCGTAGGTGCCGCCGTCGTTGAGACCCGCGCCGCGCTTCACCGCACGGTCGATGGCATCGTTCGTCATCTGCGCGGCCTTGGCCTTCTGGATCACCGTTCGCAGCGGTGCGTTCGAGGATGGGTCGGGCCCGCCCTCGCGCGCCGCGACCTCGAGTTGACGGGCGATCTTGTTGAACACCTTGGCGCGTGCCTTGTCGGCCGCGCCCTTCTTGTGCTTGATGGTTGCCCACTTGGAATGGCCCGACATGGCCTAGGTCTCCTTCAGGTGGTGGTGCAGGAACAATTCGTGCAGACGATGGTCGGAGGTGATCTCGGGATGGAACGAGGCCACCATCACCGAGCCCTGGCGTGCCAGCACCGGCACACCCTCGTGGTCGGCCAGCACCTCGACGGCAGGGCCGTGGGTGACCACCTTGGGGGCACGGATGAACACGGCGTGGAACGTCGAGTCGAGCCCTGACACGTCGATGTCCGCCTCGAAACTGTCGATCTGGCGGCCGTAGCCGTTGCGGCGGACGCAGATGTCGATGACACCGAAGCTGAGTTGATCGGGGCGGCCGTCGAGCACGTCGCCGGCGAGCAGGATCATGCCCGCGCACGTGCCGAACACCGGCAACCCGTCGGTGAGCCGACCCTTCAGTTCGTCGAACAGACCGCTCGTCTCGAGCAGCTTCGACATCGTGGTGCTCTCGCCGCCCGGCATCACGAGCGCGTCGACGCCCTCGAGATCGCGCGGGAGGCGAACCTGTCGTGTGCGTGCGCCCGCTTCAGCGAGCGCAAGTTCGTGCGCGCGGAACGCCCCCTGCAGGGCGAGCACGCCGACCAGCGCGTCCACCTGGGGGCTCCGGGCTCACGAGACGCATGGTCACCAGCCGCGCTCGGCGTAGCGCTGGTTGATCTCGTCCATGCCGATGCCGGTCATCGGGGCACCGAGGCCGCGGCTGACCTTGGCGAGGACGTCGGCGTCGCGGAAGTGCGTGGTGGCCTCGACGATCGCCTTGGCGCGCGGCGCGGGATCGTCGCTCTTGAAGATGCCCGAGCCCACGAAGACGGCCTCGGCGCCCAGCTGCATGGCCAGCGCCGCGTCGGCCGGCGTGGCGATGCCGCCAGCGCAGAACAGTGGCACCTGCAGCGAACCGGTCTCGGCGATCTCCTGCACCAGCGGCAGCGGCGCCTGCAACTGCTTGGCCCACTGGAACAGCTCGGCCGAGTCGGCCTGGGTGATCTTGCGGATGTCGCCGAGGATGCTGCGCAGGTGGCGAACGGCCTCGACGATGTTGCCGGTGCCGGCCTCGCCCTTGCTGCGGATCATGCACGCGCCCTCGCCGATGCGGCGCAGGGCCTCGCCCAGGTTGGTGGCGCCGCACACGAACGGCACCGTGAAGGCGAACTTGTCGATGTGGTGGGTCTCGTCGGCGGGGGTCAGCACCTCGCTCTCGTCGATGTAGTCGACGCCGAGCGCCTGCAGGATCTGCGCCTCGACGAAGTGACCGATGCGGGCCTTGGCCATCACCGGGATGGTGACCGCGGCCTTGATGCCCTCGATCATCTCCGGGTCGCTCATGCGGGCCACGCCGCCGTCGCGGCGGATGTCGGCGGGCACGCGCTCGAGCGCCATGACGGCGCAGGCGCCTGCGTCCTCTGCCACCTTGGCCTGCTCGGGGGTGACGACGTCCATGATGACGCCGCCCTTCAACATCTCGGCAAGGCCACGCTTCACCTGCATCGTGCCGGTGACACGCGAAGTGTTCGACTGCTCGGTCATGGCCTTGAGCGTACCGCGCGGGGCACCGCGCGAGACGGGTCGAATCAGAGCTCGCGCAGCAGCGCGATGCGCTGTTCCAGCGGAGGATGCGTGTCGAACATGCGATTCCAGCGCGCCATGTGACCGGAATCACCCACGCCCGACAGCGGCTGTTCGATCCACATGTGGGCCGTCGCAGTGGTGGCCGAGTGGGTGACGGTGACGTCGTCGCGCAGCTTCTCGAGCGCCGAGATCAGCCCGGGCGGGTATCGGGTCATCTGACATGCCGATACGTCGGCGAGCGTCTCCCGCTTGCGGCTCACCGCCGCCTGCATCACCTTCGCCAGCAGCGGGGCGAGGATCAGGAAGGCGAACCCGACCAGCATCAGCGGGTTGCCGCCGCCGTCGCGGTCACCGTCACGACGCACCCGGCCACCGTTCCACCACAGGGCGCGCACGGCGAAGTTGGTCAACAGCGCCACGGCACCGACGAGGGTGACCGCCAGGGTGCTCACGAGGATGTCGTAGTTGCGGATGTGGCTGAGCTCGTGGGCCACCACGCCCTCCAGTTCCACCCGGTTCATCTTCTCGAGGAGTCCGGTGGTGACCGCGATGGCGGCGTGCTTGGGGTCGCGGCCGGTGGCGAAGGCGTTGGGGGCGGAGTCGTCGATGACGTACACCCGAGGCTTGGGCAGGCCGCTGGCGATGCAGAGCCCCTCGACGAGGTTGTGCAGCCGCTGGTACTGCTGAGGGTCCGCCGGTCGCGCACGGCTGACCGACAGCGCGATCGCGTCGCTCTTCCAGTACGAGGTGAAGGCCATCACGCCGGCCACCACCAGTGCCACGACGGTGCCCTGCCAGCCGTAGCCGATGAGCAGGCCGACCGCCGCGCCCACGGCGACGAGCACCAGCACGAAACCCGCGATGAGCGCGGCGCTACGCCGCTTGTTGGATCTGATCAGTTCGAACATGAGAGGTTCAGAACTGCACCTTCGGCACTTGCTTGGCCTCGGGCTCGGCCTCGAAGAACTCACGCTTGGTGAACTTCAGCATTCCCGCGATCAGCACCGTCGGGAAGGTCTGCAGGCGGTTGTTGTAGGTCAGCACGCTGTCGTTGTAGAACTGCCGCGCGTACGCCACACGGCCCTCGGTGGCGGTCAGTTCCTCCTGCAGGGCGAGGAAGTTCTGGTTCGCCTTGAGATCCGGGTAGGCCTCGCTGAGGGCGAACAGTTGGCGCAACGCACCGCTGATCATGTTGTCGGCGGCGGCCTGTCCTGACGGTGTGCCGGGGGCGGCAAGGGCGGCGTTGCGGGCCTTCACCACCGCCTCGAGCGTCTCGCGCTCGTGGGCGGCGTAGCCCTTCACCGTCTCGACGAGGTTGGGGATGAGATCGAGGCGACGCTTCAGTTGCACGTCGATCTGCGACCAGGCGTTGTCGACCTGGTTGCGGCTGCGAACGAGTCCGTTGTAGACGCCGATGCCCCACAGCACCAGCACGGCCACGACGGCGAGGATGATCCAGACCATGAGCACTCCGGGAGTCCAGCGGCGCCGGTCGGCGCGCGTCAGCCCATCATACGGGTGCGCCGGGGCCGCCGGGGTGACCACGGCCACGGCGACAGACGCCTCGGTGCGGCCTCCGGGCGGGCCACGGCGCGGTAGATCTCCGCGTATCGGGCGGCCAGGGCCACCATGGAGAAGTCATCGGCCCTGCGAGAACCCGCCTCGACGAGCCGGTCGCGCACGGCTCGGTCGGTGAGCGCCCGGCTCAGGTTCGCGGCCAGCGCGTCCACGTCCCCCGGTTCGCTGAGCAGGGCGTCCACACCATCGGTGGCGACGTTGCGGTACCCGTCGAGGGAACTGGCCACCACGCACGTGCCCGCCGCCATCGCCTCAATGAGCACGACGCCGAAGCTCTCACCGCGAAGCGATGGCGCGCAGAACACGTCGGCCCCGCGGAGCCGGGCGATCTTCTCCTCGTCGCTCAGGCGCCCCAGCCACACCACACGCCCGTCCCCCGAGTACTCGGCCTTCAGCCGGGCGGTGTCGGGCCCGTCGCTGGCCACCCACACCGTCACCTCGGGGCCGAGTTGGCGGGCGGCTGCCAGCAACACATCGAGCCCCTTGCGCTCCTCGTGCCGACCACAGAAGAACACCGTCGGCCCGTCGGCGGCGTGCGGTGGGGTGCTGCGGTAGCGATGCAGTTCCACGCCGTTGTAGAGCACCTCGAAGTCGCCGCCGATCGTCTGCTCGACCAGTTCCACCGCATCCTTCGACACGGCCACCCGGTGCGCGAGGTTGTGTGCCGCCGCACGGATGGGTGCACCGAGGTACTTGTAGCTGGCACTCTCGCCTGCGGCATGGAACGTTGCCACCACGGGCACCGGGTGCAGCAGGATCGATGTCATCGTCGGCCCCGGGGCGAACGGTTCGTGCAGGTGCAGCACGTCGAACTGCTCCTCGTAGAGCACGCGCATGGTGCGCAGCGCCGCTGCGGGGTCTGGTGCCAGTGGGGCGATCGAGCCGTTCGCAGCGGTGGGCAGGCTGTTGCCCAGCGGCGTAACGAACGTGGCCGGCGGTGGGCCGTCGCACGGGCCGAGCACGCGCACCTCGATGCCCATCCGGCGCAACTCGCGCGCAAGGCCCATCACCTGCGCCTGTACACCCCCCGGAATCGAGAGGCTGTACGGGCTGACCATGCCCACGCGGAGCGGCCGGCCGCCCATGGTGGCGCCCCGTCAGAACAGACGGGCGGTCAACTTCCTGCGGTACGCGGCCGTGCGCTGGTCGGCGGGGCCCATCAGTTCGAGGATGTCGACGAACTGCTGACGGGCCTCGTCGTCGTCCTTCACCCGGTCGAGCAGTGCGGTGAGCGTGGCGTCGTGGTCGTCGTCGGGGGCCGGGTGCACACGGGCCTTGGCCGCCACCACGCGGGTGCGTTCGGTCTCGGGAGTGCGGGCGAGGAAATGCAGGGCCTGCTCGTTCTCGCCGCGTGCCACCAGCAGTTCGGCCAACCCCACGATGGCGTCCTCGTTGCCGGGTTCGATCTCGAGCGCGGCACGGAACGCCCCCTCGGTGCCCTCTGCGAGCAGCGACGCCAGCGTGTCGTCACCCTCGGCCGTCAACAGCGAGTCGACGAACTGCTGCACCATGTGCTCGGGATAGGCGCCCATGAAGCCGTCGACGACCGCACCGTCCTTGATGGCGTAGACCGCCGGGATCGACTGCACCTGGAAGGCCTGCGAGACGCCGGGGTTCTCGTCGGTGTTCACCTTCACCAGCACCACCTCGCCGCCGGTCGCGTCGATCACCTTCTCGAGGATCGGCCCGAGCGTGCGGCACGGGCCGCACCACGGCGCCCACAGGTCGACCACCACGGGCACCGTCATCGAACGATCGATGACATCGCGCTGGAAAGTTGCGTCGGTCGCGTCCACGTAGGCCATGGGGCGAACGATACCGGTACGGTACGGCACATCATGAGCGACGTACCCGGCATCGACCTGGCCCCGGTCACCCGTTGGCTGGAGGCCAACGTGCAGGGAGCCCACGGCCCCTTCACGTTCCGGGTGATCGCCGGCGGCCATTCGAACCTGACGTTCGAGGTGGTGGGGGCCGACAGCCGCCGATTCGTGCTGCGTCGCCCTCCGCTCGGCCATGTGCTGGCCAGCGCCCACGACATGGGCCGTGAGTTCCGCATCGTCCACGGGCTGCAGCACACGGCCGTGCCCGTCGCCCCCGCACTCGGCTTCTGCGACGACCCCGAGGTGAACGGCGAACCTTTCTACGTGATGGGGTTCGTCGAGGGTCACGTCGTTCGTGACCGGGCGATCGCGGAGGCGGTGCTCTCCCCCATCGCCCGGCGCACCGCCAGCGAGTCGATCGTCGACACCATGGCCGCCATCCACGCGGTGGACCTGCCTTCCGCCGGACTCGACGACCTCGGTCGCCACGAGGGCTACATCGCTCGCCAGCTGAAGCGTTGGTACGGCCAGTGGAACCAGCAGAAGACCCGGGAACTGCCGGCCGTCGACACCGTGCACGACGCGCTGCTGCAACACATTCCCGAACAGGGTCCCGCCACGCTGGTGCACGGCGACTACCGACTCGACAACTGCATGGTGGCCGACGACGGCCACGTCGTGGCCGTGCTCGACTGGGAGATCTGCACCCTGGGAGACCCGATGGCCGACCTCGGCCTGTTGCACGTGTACTGGACGGGCCCCGACGACACGGCATCGTCGTGGGCCGGCAACTCGTGCAGTGCGCCGGGCTTCATGAACCGGTCCGAACTGGCCGAGCGCTACGCCACGGTCAGCGGGCGTGACATCTCGAACCTTCCGTTCTACGTGTCGTTCGCCTACTGGAAACTCGCGTGCATCCTCGAGGGCGTGTACGCGCGGTACCTCGGCGGCGCGCTGGGCGTGCGGTCGGCGGCCGAACTCGAGCCGTTCAAACTGCAGGTCGACGGCGCAGCAGCCAACGCACTCGCGATGCTGGAGCAACTGTGAGTGTTCCTCCGTACCACCTGCACGACGAACTGCCCGCGCTCGAGCGGCCCGTCCTCGTGGTGCACCTCGGCGGCTGGATCGATGCGGGCGGCGCCTCGGCAGGTGCGATATCGGTGCTCGAACAGGGCCTGGCCCCCACCACCATCGCCACCTTCGACGGCGACACCTTCATCGACTACAGGGCGCGGCGGCCGGTGATGGAGCTGCGCGACGGCGTGAACGCCCGGCTGCGCTGGAGCGACATCGAGCTGCGCCTCGGCCACGACGGCCGCGGCACACCCGTGTTGCTGCTCACCGGCCCCGAGCCCGATTCGCAGTGGCGTTCGTTCGCTGCCGCGGTGGCCGAGTTGGCGACGCGCCTCGGCGTCTACCAGATGGTGGCCTTCGGGGCGTACCCGTTCGCCACGCCGCACACACGCGCCTCACGGCTCGCTTGCACGTCGCCGTCTGCGGACGTGGTGGCGTCGGTGCCCTACCAGCGCAGCACGCTCGACGTGCCGGCCGGGATGAGTGCCGTGCTCGAGCATGCACTCACCGAGGCAGGCATCGCGTCGCTGGGGCTATGGGTGCAGGTGCCGCACTACGTCAGCGCGATGCCCTACCCGCATGCGTCGCTGTCGTTGCTGGCGGCACTCCGCGAGACCACCGGCGTCGACGTGTCGACCGGGGCGCTGGGCGACGAGGCCGACGCGCAGCGAGCCCGCATCGACGAGCTGGTGCAGGGCAACGACGAGCACGTGGCGATGGTGCGCCAGCTCGAGACCGCCTACGACATGCTGCCCACCGGGGATGAACTGGCCGCGCAGTTCGAGCAGTTCCTGCGCGATCAGGGCGAGTAGGTTTCCCTCACCAACCGGGGAAGGGGAACACCATGAAGGTCGACGGCGGCATCGGCGGCAACCTGCACGACGCAGGCAGGCAGGCGAAGGACTTGGAGGCCGCTGGCTACGCCGGCGCCTGGACGGCGGAGACCAGCCACGACCCGTTCTTCCCGCTGTTGCTCGGCGCCGAGCACACCGAGACGCTCGAACTCGGCACGTCGATCGCTGTTGCGTTCGCCCGCAACCCGATGACCCTCGCCAACATCGGCTGGGATCTCCAGGCGTTCTCGAAGGGACGCTTCATCCTCGGCCTCGGCAGCCAGATCAAGCCGCACATCACCAAGCGGTTCAGCATGGAATGGAGCCACCCGGCGGCTCGCATGCGCGAGATGATCATGGCCATCCGCGCCATCTGGGACACGTGGGAGAACGGCACGCCGCTGGCGTTCCGGGGCGACTTCTACACCCACACCCTGATGACGCCCTTTTTCACTCCCGACCGGGCCGACCTCGCCGGGTTCGGCGTGCCGAAGATCTTCCTGGCAGGCGTGGGCGAGTTGATGACCGAGGTCGCCGGTGAGGTGTGCGACGGCTTCATCTGCCACGGCTTCACCACCGAGAAGTACCTGCGCGAGGTCACCATCCCCGCGCTCGCCCGCGGCCGCGCCAAGGCCGGCAAGACGATGGAGGGCTTCGAGATCATCGGCCCGTCCTTCGTGGTCACGGGCAACACCGAGGCAGAGATGGCCGCTGCGGCCGCCGGCACCCGCCAGCAGATCGCGTTCTACGGCAGCACCCCGGCCTACCGCGGGGTGCTCGACATCCACGGATGGGGCGGCATGCAGGACGAACTGAACACGCTGTCGAAGCAGGGCAAGTGGGTGGAGATGGGCAACCTCATCACCGACGAGGTGCTCGATGCGTTCGCCGTGGTGGGCCAGCCCGAGGCCGTGGCGCCCGAGCTGCACCGACGTTACGGCGACGTGATCCAGCGCATCAGCTTCTACGCCCCCTACAAGAGCGACCCGGAGCGCTGGTCGCAGGTACTCTCCGACCTGAGGTCGGCCTAGTTCCGCGCCTCCTGCAAGCCACCGAACACCCGTTCGGTAGACTGATGCCATGATCCCCTCCCGTGGCCCTGCGGCACTCGGCCGCAACGTTCTGGTGCAGCCCGGCGAGCCCGCGCCCCCGGCGTGGGCCGACGCACCGCGCATCGTCGTGCACGCCACTGTGCAGTGCGTGCAGGAACTGCGCGATCTCGCCCGGCAGCGACAGGGCGCCGTGCTCGAGGTGGGCAGCGAGGTGCTGCCCGAGATGATCGAGGGCGCGGTGGCCGACGAGGCGCCGCACGAGTTGGGGCCGCGATTCAGCCTGCTGCGCGACGACCTGCGCCACCTCGTGGTGTCGAACTCCATCGATCTCCGCAACGGCGCCTGGCCGGTGCTGCAACAGGCGGTTGCGCGGGGCGCGTCCCGCGTCGATGACGGTGTGGGTGATGTCGTCGTGCCCGACGGCTCACGGGCATGGCTCGATGGCGGGCCGTTTCGGTTCACGGAACCGGTCGAGGGCGTCTCGGTGCTGCACCGTGTCGTGGTCGAGCACGGCAGCCTCACCCCGCCCGGCTCGAACCAGTCCGGTGCCGAACTGGCTGCCGACCAGTTGGCCGCCGTCACGCACGAGGGTGGTGCGGCCCGCATCATCGCCCCTGCCGGCTCCGGCAAGACACGGGTGCTCACGGAGCGGGCGCGCCATCTGGTGCGGCGCTGGAACGTGCCAGCATCGGCGGTCACCCTGGTGGCGTACAACAAACGTGCCCAGGAGGAAATGTCGGCCCGCACCCGCGACATGCCTGGGCTGCAGGTGCGCACGCTGAACGCCATTGCGCTCGCGGTGGTGAACGGCTCGGCACCGTTCGCGCCCCGGCCGTCCCGGCGGGCCACGATCGACGAGGGCGAGGTGCGACGGCTCATCGGCCGACTTGTCTCGTTCCCCCGGCGGCGCAACGCCGACCCCGTCGCCACATGGATCGAAGCGCTGTCGGCGGCGCGACTCGGGCTGCGGTCGCCCTCCGAGGTCGAGGCCGCCTACGACGGCGACGTCCCGGGTTTCGCCGAGGTGCTGCCGCGATATCGGCAGGAACTCGAGCGCGCCGGTCAGGCTGACTTCGACGAACAGGTGCTGCTGGCGGTCGAGATGCTGCTCACCATGCCCGCCGTGCGTGCTGCCGCCCAGCGCGCCTGCCGGGTGATGCTGGTCGACGAGTTCCAGGACCTCACCCCGGCCCACCTGTTGCTGGTGCGCCTGCTGGCCGGGCCCGATGCGTGTGTCTTCGGCGTGGGCGACGACGACCAGACGATCTACGGCTACAACGGCGCCGACCCGGCGTGGCTCATCGACTTCGCCGAGCTCTTCCCCGGGGCGGGCCAGCACCCGCTCGAGACGAACTACCGGTGCCCGGGTGGCATCGTGCGCGCTGCCGACACGCTGCTGCGCCACAACGTTCGACGCGTCACGAAGACCATCCGGTCGGCCCGGCCCGATGCCGACGGGTTCGTGGTCGCTGCACCCAGCCCCGACACCGTCGCTCAGTCGGTGGCCGTCGTGCAGGCGGCGCTCGCCGCAGGGGTCGAGCCGTCGCAGATCGCCGTGCTCACCCGCGTGAACTCGCTGCTCGCACCGATGCAGGCGGCGCTCACGGCTGCTGGGGTGCCGTGCAACGGGGGCGTCGGCCGCGAGTTCCTCGACCGCACGGCGGTGCGGGCAGCGCTGGCATGGCTGCGGCTCGCAGTCGGCGGTCAGCGGTTCAGGTCTGCCGACATGGAGGAAGCCGTTCGTCGCCCCGCTCGGTCACTGCACCCGCGGGTGGCCGACTGGGTCGGCGAGCAGACCTCGCTCGACGGGTTGCGGCGCCTCGCGGCACGTGTGAACACCCCCAAGGACGCCCAGACCGTGCTCGACCTGACCGCCGACATCGAGGTGCTGCAGGCGCAGGCCGGCAAGGGCGCCAGCACCGCAGCACTGCTGGGTGTCGTGTTCGAGCAGATCGGCCTGGCGGGCACCGTCGCCGGGCTCGATGCGACGCGCCACGGCATGAACCGGGCGTCGCAGAGCGACGATCTCACCGCGCTCTCGCAGCTCGCCGGTCTGCAACCCGACCCGGCAGGGTTCGAACCGTGGCTGCGCGCTGCGCTGTCGGCCGAGTCATCCGCCGACGGCGTCACCCTGGCCACCGTGCACCGCGTCAAGGGCCAGGAGTGGCCGGTCGTCGTGGTGCACCACGCCGCCGACGACCAGTTCCCGCACCGGCTCGCCACCGACACCGAGGAAGAACGTCGACTGTTCCACGTGGCCATCACCCGGGCATCGAGCGAGGTCACGGTTGTCGCGAGCGACCAGCCATCGCCCTTCGTGCTCGACTGCTCCACGGAACCGGCGCCGCGCCCGGCGGTCATCCGCTCCGCCCGCCCGGCACCGCGCGACGACGGCCTCTTCGAGCGTCTTCGCGAGTGGCGCCGTCAGGCAGCCGCAGGCAAGCCCGCGTTCACCGTGTTCACCGACGACACGCTGCGCGCCATTGCCTCGGCACGCCCCGCTTCGCTCGACGGCCTCCGCCGCATCAAGGGTGTCGGCCCCGCAAAGCTGGAGCAGTACGGCGAGTCGGTGCTGCGAGTGTTGGCGGAGGGGGTCGAAACCTCATGAAACCCCCTTCGTACGGTCACGGCATGGACCAGCCGCTACCGAGCATCGACAAGCTGAACGCACTCGAGGGGCGCGATCTCGAGCGTGCGCTGGCGGCAGTCGAGCACGTACGGCGGCAGGCCGAGGTGTTCTTGGCCAGCGGCGTTGCCCGTGGGGCGGCCACTGCGGCGCACCGTGCCGACGGGTATCGCACCGTGCGCCGCAGCAACGGCAGCTGGGACATCGACCGGCCCGACGGGTCGCTGATCGGCGAGTTCGTACGCGCCGCCGCGTGATTCAGGCCCCCAGGCCGACCAACCACGACTGTGCGTTGGCGCCCAGAGCGGCCACGTCGTAGCCGCCCTCCTGCAGCACCACGGTGGGCAGGCCGAGCTGGCGCAC
Source organism: Actinomycetota bacterium (assembly GCA_046082485.1). Taxonomy (GTDB): domain Bacteria; phylum Actinomycetota; class Acidimicrobiia; order Acidimicrobiales; family Ilumatobacteraceae; genus UBA668. Next base: position 466 of record JBJTXX010000009.1, on the reverse strand, counting down.
CAGGGCTCCGCAGCGACCCATGCCGTCGGTCGTGACAGCGAGGTCGCAGATCGGGTCGGTGATGAAGGTGTCGAGACCGAGTGACACCACCAACAGTGAGGGCCCGAAGGCCGAGATGCGCTCCAGCGCGTCGGCGAGGGCCGCCACATAGGTGTCGTCATCGGCACGCAGCGGCATCGGGTAGTTGATGTTGCACCCGAGGCCCCTGCCCGACCCGGTCTCGTCGGCGAACCCGATCGAGTAGGGGTACGCCCGCGCAGGGTCGCCGTGCAGGCTGACGTACTGCACGTCGTCGCGGTCGTAGAAGATCTGCTGCGAGCCGTTGCCGTGGTGATAGTCGACGTCGAGCAGTGTCACCTTCGCACCCGTGGTGCGTGCCACGTGGTGGGCCACGATCGCGGCGTTGTTGAAGAAGCAGTAGCCGCCGTAGAGATCGGCCGTGGCGTGGTGGCCGGGCGGCCGGCAC
>JBJTXX010000008.1:0-9326 GCA_046082485.1 Actinomycetota bacterium | reverse complement strand
GGGGGCGGGGGACGCAGCGGGGCAGTGGGCAACGAACAACAGATGGTGCGCGAATCGGCCGACGGGGTGTGCCAGCCAAACGGGGACGACGGCGTGGCGCGCACCATCGAGCGCCTGCTGGCCGGGGCCTGAGGCATCGCTGCACCCACTACGGTTCGGCACATGAGCGACGGCCCGTCCACCGCCCGCTTCACCCACGTCGCGCTGCCGTGCGCCGACATCGACGCCACCATCACGTGGTACGAACGCTTCACGCCGTTGCGTCTGCTGGACCGACGCGAGGATGCCGAGGGCTTCGGTGCCTGGCTGGGTCAGCCCGACATGGTCGACAAGCCGTTCATCATCGTGCTCGTCAGCTTCCACCGCGATCGGCCCGGCGGGCCGCAGCCCACGCTCGCTCCGTTCGCCCACCTCGGCATCGAACTGCCCACACGCGAAGCCGTCGACGAAGTGGCGGCGCGTGGCCGCGCCGAGGGCTGCCTGGCGTGGGAACCACAGCAGTGGCCAGCCCCGGTGGGGTATGTGTGCGCACTCACCGACCCCGACGGCAACATGGTGGAGTTCAGCCACGACCAGGGCGTGTTCGCCAAGGTGCGCCAGGTCTGGGGCGACACGGTCCGGGGCGACACGGTCCGGGGCGAGCCCGGCGACCGCTGACCCGGAAACCCTCGCGCACCGGCTCCGTACACTTCGCCCATGGGCCCCCGTATCGCTCCACCCCCGCTGCAGTTCAGCTGGGTCGATGGTGAGGCGGTCGCGTGGCAGCCCGGCCGCGGCATCTACGGCGGCAACCTGCACGAGGAACTCACCCGGCTCGCCCGGCGTGGTCGGCTGCCCTACGGCGGCGCCACCCGTGTGGTGCCCATGCAGGTGCCGACTGGCCGCGTGAACGTGATGGTGCAGCGTGTCGATCCCACCACCCTCGCCTCGCTCGGTCAGTTGCACGCACTGCACGACGGGGTCAGCCCGTCGGTGGCGTGGTTCGGGGCCATGCACCAGCGAGCAGAGCAACTGGTGCTCGCCGGTCGGGTGGTGCCCTCCCTCACCCATCTCACCGGTGGTTGGTGGGTGGCGCAGTGGAACCTGCTGCCCGACGACATCGAGGCCGCCGTGCCACTGCTGTCGGCGATGCCACCGGCGGTCGCGGCGCACGCCCCGGTCGACTCGGCCGAGGTGCTGCGGCAGATGGCCGACCGTCTCGTGCGGCTCACCCTCGGCTACGGCGGTTGGCACGCGCCGCTCACCGAGACACGGTCGCTGCACGCACGGGCGATGCGACTGGTCTCCCGCGCGCTCTCGGCCGCCAACCCCCAGTTCGTGGTCAGCGAGGAACTTGCCGGCGCCACGCAGCAGATCGCCGAACAGTTCAGGCTGCTCGGCCACCGGGCAGAGGGTCGGCCGGTGCTGGTGGCACGGCTGCGGCTGGGCCTGCCGGGCACCCAGGTCGACCATGGCTCGGTGATCGGGGCGCTGCTCGGCACCGAACCGGGCATGGAACCGGGCACCGTTCCCCTCGAAGACGAGCCCGACCCCGATGCATGGCCGCTCACGCTCGAACTCTGCGACCTCGACGACCGTTCACGTTGGTGCACCGACGACGACGTCATGCAGGGCACCGCTGCTGCGCTGGAGTTGGCGCGAGAGGAACGACACCTGCCCTCGCTCGACGAAGCACTGCTCACCGCACGGGCCGCCATCAGCGACGCAGTGCCGATGCTGCGCCCGTGGGTGGGCACGCGACAGGCCACGGTCTCGCTGGAACAGGCGGCACAACTGCTCGAGTCGATCGAGGCGCTCACGGCCGCCGGTGTGGAGGTCGTGGCACCGCAGAAGTTGGTGCGCCGGAAGCCGTCGAGCCGTGGCACGGCCGAGCCCAGCGACAACACCGGCAGCGGCCGCTTCGCCGCCAGCGCGCTCGTGCAGTGGGATGTCGTGGTCGATGGTCAGCAGGTGCCCGAGCATGTACTGCAACGCGCCGCGGAGGACGGCGCCACCCTCATCCAGGCGGGTGGCCGCTGGGTGCAGGTCGACAGGGCCGAGGCCCGCCGCGCGCTGCAGGCGCTCGAACAACACCGCGCCCAGCACAGCGAGATGTCGGCACTCGAACTGCTGGCCCTCGCCGCCGAACTCGAACGAGAACTCGAGGCCGCCGGGGTGACGCCCGACGACACGCCACCCGCCTTCCAGGGCAGCGGCTGGGTGGCCGACCTGTTGGCCGGCATGCCCGACACCGGCATCCACGAGGGGGTCGTGCCCGAGGGGTTCACCGCCACCCTGCGGCCCTACCAGTTGCGCGGCCTCGGGTGGCTGCAGTTCCTGCGTCGTCTCGGCCTGGGCGGCTGCCTCGCCGACGACATGGGCCTCGGCAAGACACCCACCACGCTCGCCCACCTCGCAGGGTTGCCGGGGCCGCATCTGGTGGTGTGCCCGCTCTCCGTCGTGCGCAACTGGCAATCCGAGGCCGCCCGGTTCGTGCCGGGCATGCGGGTCGTCGCCCACCACGGCTCGGGCCGGGCCAGTGGCGACGACTTCGTCGAACTGGCTGCCACGCACGACCTCGTCATCACGACCTACCAACTCGCGGCACGCGATGTCGGCACGCTCCAACAGGTGGGTTGGTCCACGGTGGTGCTCGACGAGGCGCAGGCCGTGAAGAACCACGACACCGCCGCCTCACGGGCCGTGCGTTCGCTGCCCGCCGAGCAGCGACTGGCGCTCACCGGCACACCCGTCGAGAACCGGCTCAGCGAACTGTGGGCCATCTTCCAGGTGGTGGTGCCCGGCCTGCTGGGCAACTTCACCCAGTTCCGCCATCGTTACGCCAACCCCATCGAGCGCAACCGCGACGCCGGCGCCGCAGCGCAACTGCGCACCCTCACGGCGCCGTTCCTGCTGCGACGCACGAAGGCCGACAAGTCGCTGGTTCCCGACCTTCCCGACAAGGTCGAGCAGGTGGCGTGGGCGCCACTCACCCGCGAGCAGGCGCACCTCTACCAAGCCGTGGTCGACCAGTTGCTGCTCGACAGCCAGCAGGCAACGGGCATGCGCCGGCGCGGCCTCGTGCTGGCGGCACTCACGCGGCTGAAGCAGATCTGCAACCATCCGGCCCACGCGCTGGGCGATGGCTCTCGTCTGGCCGGTCGCTCGGGCAAGTTGAACCGCTTCGACGAGCTGGTCACCGACCTGCTCGACCTCGGCGAACAGGGCCTGGTGTTCACACAGTTCCGCGAGATGGGTGTGCTGCTGCAACAGCACCTCGAGGAACGATTCGGCCTGAAGGCGCCGTTCCTGCACGGTGGCGTGCCGAGGTCGGGCCGCGACCGCATGGTGGCCGACTTCCAGCAGGGCGGTGTGCCGCTGCTGCTGGTGTCGCTGAAGGCCGGTGGCACGGGCCTGAACCTCACGGCCGCGAGTCAGGTGGTGCACTACGACCGGTGGTGGAACCCCGCAGTGGAGGACCAAGCCACCGACCGGGCGTGGCGCATCGGCCAGCAGCGTGCCGTGATGGTGCACAAGCTGGTGTGCGAGGGCACGGTCGAGGAACGCATCGATGCGCTCATCAACGACAAACGCGGTCTGGCCGCATCGGTCGTGGGAACCACGGGCGAGCAGTGGCTCAGCGAACTGAGCACCGACGACCTGCGTGAGTTGGTGCGACTCGACCTGCGATCGGTGCGTGGCACATGAGCATCGTGGTGGTGCCCGGCCAGTTCCATGCCGAACCTCACCCGGCCGGCAAGTTGGCCAGCACGTTGCTGTCGGTGGCCATGGCCGGGTTGGCCGATCCCGGGCGGTTCCGCCGCGGCAAGCAGTACGTGGCCGACCATGCCGTGAGCCGGCTCGAGCTCGAGCCGGGTCGGCTGCGCGCCACCGTGGCCGGCAGTGACGCAGCCCCCTACCAGGTGGAGGTCCATGTGCCGTTGCTGCCGGCGTTCGACCAGGCCACCTCCGACGCATTGCGCCAGCAACTCACGCGCATCACGCCCGAGCCGGTCGACATCTCCACCCGATGCACCTGCCCCGACCCCGAAGCGCCGTGCAAGCATGCGGTCGCCGCCGTGCTGGCAATGGCGGCGGAACTGGTGGCCCAGCCGCGTCTGCTCGTGCAGTGGCGGTGTGCCCCCGGCGACTCCTCGCGCGCGGAGGTGGGGTCGCGGGCATCCGGGCGTCCGCAACTGCGGCTGGTCGGCCGCGACGAACTGCCGCCAGAGCCCGAGGTTGCGGCGCCGCCCCCTTCGGTCACCCGCCCTCCCGTCGGCGGCAGCAAGGGACGACCGACGGTGCCCGCTGCACCGGCCCCGGCCCCCAACCCGTTCGCCGAACCCGAGTGGGTGGCCTTCCTCGGCGTGGCACCATCCACCGACTTGCCCCCGGTTCCCGACATCGCTGCCGGCACGGCCCGCACCATGGCGGGCAACGTGGATGTGGGCGCCGTGGTGCGCAGTGCACTCGAGGTGCTGACCAACCACGGGTGATGGTGGAGTAGATTTCGGCACGAGCGGAGGCACGCAGCGATGACTTACCGACTTGGTATCGATGTCGGTCCCACCCACACCACTTGGGCGACCATCGCCGACGGCCCTAAGCACCGTCCTGCCACGGGTCATGTCGAGAACATCGTGGGTCTGCGCGCCGACGGCAGCGTGGTGGCCGGCGACGCGGTGCAGGCTGCCACCGACGTGCTGCACACGGCCACGGGGTTCATGGGCAGGTTGGGCCAGTCGGAGCCCTTGATGGTGGGTGGCACGCCGTTCGGCGCGGAGTCGCTGGTCGGTCACGTGCTGGCCGCGGCGCTCGGTGCCGCACGCGCCCTGCACGACGGCGAACCGACCGCCGTGGTGATGGTGCACGACGACGGGCTCGACCAGTACCGCACCGAACTGCTGGGCGAGGCGGCACGATTGGCCGGCGTGAACACGACGGCCGTCTCCATGGTGTCGCGCAGCGAGGCGCTCGCTGCAGGCGGTGGAGCAGTCGGTGCCGCCGCCGTGGGCTGGCAGCGTTCGCCGGATCCCGAGGTGCCGGGCGGCAACACGGCCGCCACCGTCGCCGGTGGCGCTGCGGCCGGCGGGGCCGTGGGAGGCGCCGTGGCAGCCGCACTCGGTGGAGGCAGTGGGGTTGCCGAGGCGCTCGGCACCGCGGCCGGGCCGGTCGGCACGCCGCTGTCGGCCGCGGCAGCCCCGGGCACTCCGTTGGGTGCCGCACCGGGGGCGCCACTCGGTGCACCCGGCGCCGCGCCGGGGGCACCCCTCACACCCGGGGCCGCACCCGGCACACCCCTCACACCCGGGGCCGCACCCGGCACACCCCTGTCACCCCCGGCCGGCGCAGCACCGGGCTCACCTCTTCCTTCCGGCGGGGCCGCACCCGGCACACCCCTGTCGCCCCCCAGCGGCGCAGCGCCGGGCAGCCCGCTGTCGCCCCCCGGGGGCTCGGCCCCCAGCGCCCCCTCCACACCATCCGGCGGCACACCATCGGGCGGTACCCCGTCGGGTGCTCCGACTGCGGAGCCCGCGCCAAGCGGCTCGAGCACCCCGACCGAACCCACCAGCACACCGGACCCCAGCACACCCGATCCCAGCACACCCGATCCGGGTCCATCAGGCGAGTCGACGCCGTCCGACACCGGCACGCCCGACACGGGCGCTCCGGACGGCGGCACACCCGACGGCGGGGCGGGCTCCGGGCGGCCACCACGGCTCGACCCCACACGACCCGCCATCGACATCGTCGCACCCGTCGCGAAGTCACCGTTCCCCTGGCTGAAGGTCGCAGCGATCACCGCGCTGCTCGGCGTCACGGGCGGAACCCTTGCGTGGTTCTTCACCCGGGGCGATGGCGAGTCGGTCGCCCCGGCCAGCACGCCCGCTGCCACCGTCGTGGCGACCACCGTGGTCGAGACGACCGAGGCGGCCACCACTGCGGCGCCCAGCACCACGGTGGCACCCGCGGTCACGGGTGTGGCGCTGACCACCAGCACCACACTGCCGCCGACCCTGCCACCGGCCACGCCGGCGGCAACCGCACCCGCCCCCACGACCCCGGCACCTACCACGGCGCGGCCGCCCACCAAAACGGTGCCAGCCACCACCACCACCGTGAAGGCGCCGGTGGGTGTGGCTACGACAATGGCCACACTGCCCACCCTGATCACCTTCCCGATCATCCTGCCGCCGGTGCTGTTGAACTTCGGCCCCACGATCAGCAACCTGCTGGTATCGCCGGCTTCGGTCAGTTCGTGCGGGCAGAACGTGAACGTGCAGGTCACGCTCACCGACACCGACGGCGTGTCGTCCGCCAACGCCACAATCAGTTACGTCGTCGCCGGCGTCACCCGCACAGCGAACATGAAGCTGGCACCCCTGAAGGGCACCGCATGGGCCGGCAGCCTGCTGATCAACCTCGGCGATGCCGTCAACCGGCCAGCGGCAGTGAAGATCACTGCCGTCGACGGCAAGGGCAAGTCCGCGAATCAGTCCTTCGCCAACAAGTTCACCGTGCTGCCCTGCATCATCGGCTGACCCGACCGGCGAGCCGTTCAGCCACCCAGACGCGAGGCACCGAACACGGTGACCTCCTGGCGCAGCGGCACGAGATCGCGGCGCGGAGCTCGGCGCTCGGCCTCGGCGCGCGCCACGGCAGCGATGTGGCGCAGGTCGTCGTTCTCGGCCCGCAGGCGCTCGACTTCGGCCTCCAGCACCATCACCCTGCGGATGCCCTCGAGGTTCATGCCTTCCGCCGCCAACTCACTGATGCGGCGCAGTCGCTCGATGTCGATGTCGCTGTAGCGGCGGTTGCCGCCCTGCGTGCGCGCAGGCTGCACCAGGCCCCGGCGCTCGTAGATGCGCAACGTCTGCGGGTGCATGCCGGCCAGTTCGGCTGCCACCGAGATGACGTACACGGCGTGGTCGCGGGATCGCATGGGTCAGCCCTCCACGTGCTTCCTGGGTGACACGGTAGTCGCCGCAGCGAACGCCTCGACCGCAGAGCGCTGCTGGGGGTTCAGTTCGGTGGGCACCTGCACATCGACGGTGACGATGAGGTCGCCGGTGTGCTTCGCGGTCTCGATGCCCTTGCCCTTCACACGGTGGCGGCTGCCCGACTGGGTGCCCGGGCGCAGGCGCAGCGTGACGCGCGGGCCGTCGAGGGTGGGCACGTCGATGTCGCCGCCCAACGCCGCCTCGGCGAACGTGACGGGCAGGCGAACGGTGAGGTTCTCGCCGTCGCGCCCGAACAGGGCGTGCGGCTGCACTCGGCACTCGACGATGAGGTCGCCGTGCGGGCCACCGTTGCGGCCCGGTGCGCCGCGCCCGCGCAGGCGAATGCGCTGGCCATCGGCGACACCGGCAGGAATTCGCGCCTGCACCTCGCGGGGCCGGTGCTCGACGCCCGAGCCGCGGCAGGTGATGCACGGGTACTCGACGATCACGCCGGCACCGCGGCACCCGCGACACGGTGACTGGAACGAGAACCGGCCCTGGTTGTCGTCGAGCACGCCACGCCCACCGCACTGCGAGCACACCTTGGGTTGGGTGCCCTGTCGGGCTCCGCTGCCCTGACAGCTGCTGCACTGCGCGTCGGCCGTGAGATGCAGCGACGTCGTCAGCCCCTTCGCCGCGTCGAGGAACGACAGCGTCAACTGGGCCTCCACGTCGGCGCCGCGCTGAGGCCCTGCGGCGGACGAGGCACCCCCGCCGCGCCGACCACGCCCGAACATCTGGCCGAGCAGGTCGCCCAGGCCGTCGGCACCGACGTTGAAGTTGAACCCGCCCGCGCCGGGGCCACCCGGGCCGAACCCGCCGGCCATCGGGCCGAGGCGACGCACCTCGTCGTACTCCTTGCGCTTGGACTCGTCGCCCAGCACGTCGTACGCGGCGCTAATCTCCTTGAACCGTTCCTCGGCCGCGGTGTCGCCGGGGTGGGTGTCGGGATGGCTCTCACGGGCAAGGCGTCGGTACGCCTTGGTGATCTCCTTCGCGCTGGCGTCCTCGGCCACGCCGAGGACCTTGTAGTAGTCCTTCTCGAACCACTCGCGCTGCGCAGCCATGGCCTACGAGCCGCGCACCTTCACCATCGCCGGGCGCAGCACCTTGCCCTTCCACGTGTAACCGCTGCGCAGCACCTCCACCACGACGGACGCCCCGTCGCCGGGTTCGTGCAGCACGGCCTCGGCCAACTCGGGGTCGAACGGCTGACCGTCGAGGTGCATCGACTCGAGGCCCATGCGGCGCAGTTCCCCGAGCAGCAGGTTGAACAGGGGCTCGACCTCTGCGGGGTGCTGCACGAAGGCAGCCTCGCACGCATCCAGCACGGGCAGCAGCGACTCGGCCATCTTGCCGGTCGCCCGCTGCACCTCTGCATCGCGCTCGGTCGCCTGGCGTCGGCGGAAGTTGTCGAAGTCAGCCTGCAGACGCAGGGCGATGTCCTTGAACTGGTCGCGCTCCGCCATCAGGATCTCGACTTCCGACGGTGCGGTGTCGACACTGTCGGCTGCACCGGCAGCGACGATGGCGGCCTCCTCGTCGTCGAGCGCCGGCCGCAGCCGGGTCATCTCGGAGGTCAGGTCAGGGTCGAGCACCACGTCCTCGGGGTGCAGGTCGTCGGGGTTGAACTCGTCGGTCATCGACGGGTCACTTCTCGTCGACGATCTCGGCGTCGATGATGTCGTCGTCGCCCGCCGCACCGGTCTGGCCCGATGCCGAGGTGCCCGCAGCGGTCTCCTGCGCAGCCTTCTCGTACAGCGACTGGCTGAACGCCTGGCTGGCACCCATCAACTTCTCGTGGGCCGAGCGGATGGAGCTGATGTCGTTGCCGTTCAGCGCTGCCTTCAACTCGTCGAGCGGGCCCTGCACCGAGGCCTTCTGGGCATCGTCGACCTTGTCGGCGTTGTCGCGCAGCACCTTCTCCATCTGGTACACCAGCGAGTCGGCGTTGTTGCGCACCTCGGCCTCTTCGCGGCGCTTGCGGTCCTCCTCGGCATGGGCCTCGGCGTCGCGCACCATCTGGTCGATGTCTTTCTTGTCGAGCGTGCTCTGCCCGGTGATGGTCATCGACTGTTCCTTGCTGGTGGCACGGTCTTTCGCGCTGACGTGCACGATGCCGTTGGCGACGATGTCGAAGGTGACCTCGATCTGCGGCACACCACGCGGGGCGGGCGGCAGATCGACGAGCTGGAACTTGCCGAGGGTCTTGTTGTAGGCGGCCATCTCGCGCTCACCCTGCAGCACGTGGATCTCCACGCTGGGCTGCATGTCCTCAGCCGTGGTGAACACCTCCGTGCGGCGGGTGGGGATGGTGGTGTTGCGTTCGATGAGCTTGGTCATCAC
>JBJTXX010000007.1:0-4821 GCA_046082485.1 Actinomycetota bacterium | reverse complement strand
GCGGTAGGTGGGGTGGGTCATGATGATCACGCCGCCCTCGCGCACCAGCGGCCGGCCGCGGTACATGTTGAACAGGTAGCCGAGGCCCATGCACATCACCAGCACGGGGTTCATCACGCTGTCGGGGTTGTAGGGACTCACGAACGGGATACCGAGGGTGAGGATGTCGGTCTGTCCCTCGACGGGCACCAACTGCTGCTTGTAAACCCAGTCGAGGGTGATCTTGTGCACGGCCTCGGTGTCGCCGGCCTGCACGCTCGTCATCTGGTGCGGGCTCTGGATGTCGTGGAACATCTTGCGGCGTGCCTTCACCGGCATCAGTGACAGGCCCTTGGTGACGCCGACGTAGGTGGCGCGGTCCTTGGCGGTCCATTCCCACTCGCGCTTGTTGATGAACGCGAACTGATCGGGGAACATGTCGGTGTTGAGGGTGCTCTCGATCTGGAACACCTTCGGGCCATGGTCGCGCAGCACCTTGCCCAGTCGCCAGATGCTGCGGTGCAGCGCCGAGTGCTCGCGGTGGCCCATCAGGCTGCGGGTGTTCTGCAGCGTCTCGCCGGTGTGGTGGTGGCTCAGGCAGCGGTAACTGGCGAGGCCGGTGGTGATGCTCTTCCACCCGCCGTCCATGCTCACCGAGTTGATGTTCACGTACACCACGAGGTCGCTGTCGGCGGCCCGCTTGTTGATCTCCAGCACCTCGTCGTGGTCGGTGGTGCCGATGACGGTCAGGTTGTCGTGGTCCTCGCCGTCGTGCTGATACAGCATGCCGCGGGGGTGGAAGGCGTCATAGATGCGGTCGCCGAGGGCGTGACGCAGTTCGTACTCGTGCATCCGCCGATGCAGACCCAGCGCAGCGATGATGTGCACGTCGTCGACCCCGGCGGCGGCGGCCAGGTCGAGCACGGCCTCGATGACGCGTTGGCGGGTGTCGGGGCGCCGCATCTTCGGAAGGGGCAGGCTCACGTCATCGAATGCGATGGTCAGTTTCATGCCGGGGAACAGCAGCGCCGGTAGTGGGTCCTGGTCGTGCGGGTTCAGCAGGGCGTGGCGGATGGCACCGTCGATGTCCCTGATGGCCGGCAGCGGTTCGGGCGGGTAGATCACCCGGCTGCGGTCGGCGGGCAACTTCTCCAGGGAGAAGTTCTCGCCGCGCCAGAACAGCACGGGCGGGGTCGAGCGGTCGACCTCGTGAACGAATCCGGGGCGGGGCATCAGGTGCTCCTCATGTCGAAGGCGATCTTCACCGCGCCGCGGCGACCAGCCGAGGCTGCGTGAGCGATCGCGTCGGTGTAGTCCCTCAGCGGGTAGGTGGCGGTGACCAAGCGGCCGAGGTCGAAGCGGCGCACCACGTCGATCGCGGCGTCGAAGTCGGCGCGGGTGTAGGCGTAGCAGCCGCGGATGCACGATTCGCGGTGCCACAGCGAGGTCAGCTCCAGCGAGACATTGCCGGGCATGCCAACCACCTGCACCTCGCCGCCGGGGGCCACCACGCGAAGTGCCTGCTGCAGCGAGTCACTGCTGCCCACGCAGTCGATCACGTGCGGTGCACCGCCGGTCAGCTGGTCGCCGTACATCAGGCTGGAGGTCGCGGAACGAACCCAGCGGGGCAGTTCGTCGCTGCCGCACACCACGTCGGCGCAGAGGGCCTTGGCCAGGCGGCGCTGCTCGGGGTAGCGGGCGGTCACGACGATGGGTGCGGTGCGATCGCGGTCGCGTGTGGCGGTGATGGCCGCGAGGGTCAGCAGGCCGAGGGTGCCGGCACCGATGATGACGGTGTGTTCGCCGGTGTAGCGGGCAGCGGCGTGCACCGCACAGGCCGTCGGCTCGATGAGCACCGCGGCCTCGTCGCTGAGGTCGGCGGGCACGTCCACCAACTGATTGGGGTGCGCCACCATGGCAGTGCTCCAACCGCCACCCGTGTCGGTGCAGAAGCCGGTCTGCAAGCCGGGCTCGAGATGGCCGAAGGCCGCACGTTCGCAGAGGTTGATGCGTCCGGTTGCGCAGGCGGGGCACAAGGGGGTGATGCCGCGCACCTCACAGGTCAACACCGGCACCACGGCGACCCTGCGGTCCGTGCCCTCCACATCGGCGACCACCTCGTGGCCGGGCACGAACGGGTAGCTCACCAGTGGGTCGAAGTAGGCGCTGGCCGTGCCGTCGACGAGGGCGAGGTCGCTGCCGCAGATGCCAGCCAGCCGTGGGCGCAGTCGCACCCAGTCGGCGGTGGGCAACGGCAGTTGCTCGTCGGGTTCCAGCGACAGTGGGCCCACCGCAGCGCCACGACCCGGCATCAGCGTGCCGGCGATGCGGGCAGCAGCGAAGCGGGTCGGCTTGCGCGAGAAGACGAGGCGGCTCATCGCGCGTCCTCGGGAACGAAACGGCGGCGGCGCTCGCGATCCGACAGCATCGTGCCGAGCGGCAGCAGTCGGGTGGGGGCGCCCGATGCCTTCGACCAGTTCTCCACCAGCCAGCCGCGCTTGCGGGCGATGGCGGCCAGACGGGTCTCCGGGTTCACGGCCACGGGGAAGCCAACGGCCTCGAGCATCGGCAGGTCGCTGCTCGAGTCGGCGTACGCCACGCACTCGTCGAGACGCAGTCCCTCGGCGTCGCAGTAGTCGCTGATGATCTGGGCGCGGGTCTCGCCGGTGGGCGGCACCACGGCGAGATTCCCGCTGTAGGTGCCGTCGGGGCGAATGCTCATCCTCGCTGCGACGATCTCGTCGAACAGGGGGCGCAGTCCTTCGACGGCGAAGTCGAGCGCGCCGGTGATGAGGATGGTGCGATGGCCGAGCGCGCGGTGTTCGCGGACGCGTCGCAGACCGGCCGGGAACGACTTGGCGAGGATCAACTGGGCCAACAGGTCCTTGCTGTCCTCGGCGATCTGGGCGACGGGCGCATCCTCGTAACGTCGGTAGAAGAACCGCAGGAAGTCGGCGCGGTCCTTGCGGTCGATGCTGCTGAGGGTGGGTGCCTCGGCGAGCGTGCGCACCACGTACCGGATGCGCTCGGGCACGTTCAGGCGGCGGGTGGCGAGGAACGAGTAGCTCTCCACCACGTTGCTGGCGATGAGCGTGTTCTCGAGGTCGAACGCGGCGAGGTGGCGTTCGGGGGCCAGCACGCCCTTGCGCAGCCTGGCGGTTCGGTCGATGCGGTTCTTCGTGGGCTTCGTCTTGGCCCGCGAGTGCTGCACGATCGACGGCAGGTGGATGGTGCTGATGTACGTCGGCCAGTCGACGCTCGTGGGGTCGAAGTTGAAGGCCTGCTGGTCGGCGGGGGAGATGCCGTGCCACATCTCCATGAGGCGGTCGACCTGGTAGATGGCCTCGCACTCGGTGTACAGGCCGTACAACTGCACGTACTCGTACGCCCTGTCGATCTCGAGCTTGCGTTCGTCGAGGGTGGCGGCCCACGCGGCCTGCTTGCCGCGCAGCGGCAGCGCCTGCAGCACCTTCTCGGTGCGTTCGGCGATCGCCTTCGCCCGCTGCAACTGCTCCTTCACCCGGCCCCGGGCGGGGAATTGCCACTCGGGCACCAGGATCGGTTGCCCGGCATCGTCGTAGAGCGGGTGCTCGGTGAACCAGGCCCGTACGTTGTCGACCAGCGTCTTGTACTTCAGCGGGTTGATGCCGCCGCTGGCCACCTGGGTGATCGGTGCGGCCCGTTCGGGGCCGAGCGCGGCGACGGCGATGATCGCGGCCACCACGATGTCGACGGGGATCACGTCGACGGTGCCCTCGGGCACCCCGGGGAACTCCTTCAGCAGGCCGCGGGCATAGCTGAGGATCACGGGTTCGGCCATGCGGAACCCGCGGATCCAGCCGGGGAACGGCTCGGCCAGCGCGCTCTCGATGATGCTCGGCCGCACGATGCTGACGGGCACCTTGCCCTTCACCTCGGTCACGGCCTGCTCGCCGAGGGCCTTCGTGAAGGCGTAGGCGTCGGGCCAGCCGACGCTGGCGGCGCGGGCGCGACCGGCCTCGACCAGTTGGGCCTTCACCCAGGCCGTGCGCAGGTGCTCGGTCTTCTCGGCGAGAGCGGGTGCACCGGCGGCCCCCAGTTCCTGGCGCGCCTCGGCGCGGAACTCGGCCAGTTGCTGCGGCGTTCGGCTGGCGGCCTCGGTGTCGCCGCGCAGGCGACGCGTGGCGGCCACCTCCTTGCGCCAGTCGAGCCCGATGTCCCAGGGGCCGTCGCTCACGAGGGCTTCGGGGGCGTTGCCGCGGCGGTTGCCGGCGACGTAGCACGTGCTGACCGCCACCAGGTGCGGCGCCACGTTCATCGCGTTCAGCGTGTCGGCGATGCGCGGCGGGCCGAGCAGGTTGATCTCGACGGCGAGGTCGAGGGGACTGTCGAACGACACCGCCGCGGCCGAGTGGATGATCGTGTGGCACGAGGCGAATACCGCCTTGTCGGCGTCGTTCAGTCCGAGTCCGTCGGTGCTGACGTCGCCGCTGATGGCGGTCACCCGGCGCTCGATCATCTGGTCGAAGGTCTCGCCGCCGGCCTGCTGCAGTTCGGCGCGCAGGCGGTCGAAGGCGTTGTTCTTGAAGATCTCGCGGCGAGCGCGCTCGGTGGCGTCGTGGCGCTTGCTGGGGCGGATCAGCAGCACCAAGTCGCAGCCGGGAGCACTGCGCAACAGGCGCTCCACCAGTGCCGTGCCGACGAAGCCGGTGCTGCCGGTGATGGCGATGCGTTTTCCCGCGAGGGCCTCTGCGATCATCAGCCGCATTGTCTACCATATGGTAGAGAACGACGGAACACCCATGCCCAGAAAATCACCCACCCGCGAACGCATCCTGGAATCGGCGACCGACCTGTTCGGCG
>JBJTXX010000006.1:0-9443 GCA_046082485.1 Actinomycetota bacterium | reverse complement strand
CGCCCGCCTGTTCGACACCCGCGCCGGCCAGCGTGGCGCGCTCGAATCCGTGGTCGACGAAGCCACCCCCTACACGGGCACCACCGTTCGTCGTTACGTGGTGGCCGGGGTTGCCGGCATTCCCGCCTCCGGTGCCGTGGCGTTGGGCGTGAACGTCGCCGCCGTCTCGCCCACGGGCAACGGAGAGGTGCGCCTGTACCCGTGCACCTCGACGGCCTCCAGCGCCTCGACCAGTCCGTCGGTGGTGTTCACCACCGGCGCCACGATCAGCGGTGGAGGAACCGTCACGCTGTCGTCGACGGGCGGGTTCTGCGTGAGTGCCACCGCTGGCACCCACGTGATCGTCGACACCACCGGCTACTACACCTCCGCGAAGTACGCCACGTTCGTGTCGCCCGGTCTGCCGAAGTTGTTGGTCGACACCCGCTCGGTCACCAAGGGCGGCCTCGAGACCACCGACTGGACGACTGCCCTCGCGGCGAACACCACCTACCGGTGGGCGCTGGCGAGCAAGGCAGGCTTCCCGGTGGCCGCGCAGATCGGATCGGTGCGCATCACGATCACGGAGCTGACCGCTGCGGCGAACGGATTCGTGGCGGTGTGGGCATGCGCCAACACGTCGACGCCGCCCCCGGCGACGGCATTCGTGAACTTCCGGGCAGGCATCCCGATCGCCAACTCGGCGATCGTGCCGGTGTCGAGCGGCGATGCGGGCATCTGCATCCGCACCAGTCAGCCGACGCACATCGCGCTGAACACCACCAACTGGTTCACCCCCTGACCGTCACTCCACACGGGTCGGTGTTCGTTGCCGACAGACCCCGGTCACCACTGCCGTGCCGGGCACCTGCAGCGCGGCTTTCGCAACGTCTGCGTCGTGCGTGAACAGCACCCACGTGGCGCGGGTTGCCGCGAACCACTGGTGCACCGGTGGGTCCCCCATGCGCCCCATGCAGCCCAGGGCACGAGCCAGGTCGACGCTGCGGTAGGCGGCGTCGATGCTGTTCGACACGACGACATCGAACTTCACGTTGTCCGAGCACGATGCCCCTTGGCCGTCGTGGTTGGGTGAGGGCCGGAACTGCAGCGGGGTGTCGCAGCGCAGGCCGACGTCGTCGAGCAGGGCCTGCACGGTCACCGCGGAGTCGGGCACACGGCGGGCGAAGGCGCTGTGGCCATCGGGCTGAGCCCACGACCATCCGACGAAGGCACCGCCGGCGAGCAACGCTGCCGCCGGGGCGTGCAAACGCACGAGCCGCAACAACTGCGGGGCGCGCGAGGTGAAGAAGATTCCACTCATGGCAAGAAGTTCCCTTCTCGCCCGCCCCCCGCACCCTAGGCGCAGCGAGGCGCTGCTGTGGTTCAGGCCGGGTGGACGAACTCGCGCACACGGGCCAGCAGCATCTCGAGCGCGGCCTGGTTCTTGCCACCCTGCGGAAGGATCACGTCGGCGTGTCGCTTGCTGGGCTCGATGAACTGGTCGTGCGCGGGGCGCACCGTCGTGAGGTACTGCTGGATGATGCTGTCGGTCGTGCGACCGCGTTCCACCACGTCGCGCTGCAGTCGTCGGATCAACCGCAGGTCGGCCTCGGTGTCGACGAACACGCGCAGGTCGAACCTTGCGCGCAGCCGTGGCTCCCACAACACCAGGATGCCCTCCAGCACCACGATGGGCGAGGGCTGCACGGTGCGCACCTCGTCGGTGCGGTCGTGGATCGTGAAGTCGTAGACGGGCACGTGCACGGTGGCGCCGGCGGTCAGCGCGGCCAGGTGGTCGTTCAGCAGATCCCAGTCGAACGCGTCAGGGTGGTCGTAGTTGGTGCGCTCGCGCTCGGCCAGGGTCTTGTCGTGCGCGGCGTTGTAGTACGAGTCGAGCTTGATGAGGGCTAGGTGGTCGGCCCCGGCAAGCACGGCCAGTTGCTCGCTGAGGGTGGTCTTGCCCGAACACGTGCCACCGGCCACCCCGATCAGGAACGGTCGTTCGGGATTCGGTCGCGCGAGGGGGTCCACGCGTGGCACGCTAGTCAGGCAACACCGACGAACACGCGTGCGGTGCTTGAGTCGGAAGGGTCCGCGCGGGCAGGCTGTGGGAATCATGACGCGAGAGAACGACGCCGACACCGGCACCAGCCCACTCACCGAGCGCGAGATCGCGATCATCGAGTTCGAGTCGCACTGGTTCAACCTCGACGAGGACCGGCACGACGCCATCCGCGCGCGGTTCGCCTGCTCCGTGGAGGAGTACAATCTGGAACTCAACCGGGTCATCGATCTCCCGGCGGCACTGGTCGCCGACCCGCTGGTGGTTCGCCGCCTGCGCCGTCACCGCGAACGCCGCCGCCGGGCCCTCGTCGAGGGCGCGGCAAGCGGTGAGCAGGCCTGAAGCCCACCCGAACCAGCAGGGAGCCAGCATGAGCAACGACAACGTGGGCCGCAGCCCCCGCACCACGAACAACAACGCTCCCGTCGGCTCGACCGTCGCCATCGTGGTCACCGCCATCGCTGTGGTGCTGGGCTTCCTCATCCTTCGCAAGGTGAACGACGGGGGCGATGCTTCCTCGTCGTCGACCGTTCCCGAGACGTCCAGCACGATTGCGGTGCCCACCTCGGCGCTCGTCACCACCACCACCGTTGAGGTGCTGCAGACCCAGGGCACCAAGGTGCAGGTTGCCAACGCCAGCAACGCCAGCGGCGTCGCCAAGCAGATGACGACGGCGTTGTCGGGCAAGGGCTTCGACATGGCCGCTGCCACGAACTCCTCCGTGAACCCGAAGCTCGAGATCAGCAAGGTGCTCTACAACCCGGCCGACCCCAACGCCGTCGCCGTGGCGAACGCGGTGGCGAAGGTGATGGGCGGTCTCACCGTCGAGCCCGCCGCCGCAGCGCCCCCCGTCGATGGCGGTGCGTTCGCCGAGGGCAGCGGTGTGATCGTGCTGCTGGGCAACGATCTGGCCGGCAAGACCCTGCCCGAGATCAACGGTGCGGCCACCACCGGCACCACTGCGCCGCCCACCACACCGTTGCCCACCGCTGCGCCTGCCAGCAGCGTCGCTCCCTGACGCACGGCCCGCAGGCGGTTGCCGTCAGCGGGCGTCGTAGTCCTGGATGCTGCGACCGTGCGAGCGGTCGGTGATGGTGTTCGCACGCTCCCGGAACTCGGCCAGCAGTGCGGGCGCGTCGATGGTCAGCAGCGTGCGGTCCAGCATCAACACCCGGCCGTCGACGATCGTGGTGCGCACGTCGCCGGGCTGCACTGAATACACCAGTGCCGCTGCGGTGTCGTGCAGCGGTTGGCAGTGGAAACCCGCCACGTCGACCAGCACGATGTCGGCGCGGGCGCCGGGTGCCAACTGGCCCACGTCCCCTGCCAGACCCACCACGGCAGCCGAACCCGGCCCCGCCATGTGCAGCGCCGTGGCGCTGGTGAACCAGGTGGCGTCGTCGTTGACGAACTTCTGCGAGGTCGCGGTGAACCGCATGTTCTCGAGGATGTCGAGTGTGTTGTTCGAGGCAGAGCCGTCGGTGCAGTAGCCGACGGGCACACCCTCGGCCATCAGTTGCCGCAGTGGCGTCAGCCGTTCGAGGGCGAACTTCAGGTAACCCTTCGGGCCGTGGCCCACGCCCACCCTGTCGCGGTGCGCCGCCAGCAACTCGATGTCGCCGTCGACGATGCCGTTGCCGTGGGCGATGATGCAGCCGGCGTCGAGCACACCGGTGCGGTGCAGCACCCCGATCGGCGTCAGCCCGCGGTCTGCCACGCTGCGGCGCGTCTGGGCGATGTCCTCGGCGGCGTGAGTGTGCACGCGCACGCCCAGTCGGCGGGCGTGGTCCGCTGCCTTCGAGAGGTGTTCGTCGCTCACCGTGTACGGGGCGTGCGGCACGATGGAGGTGGTGATGCGGCCACCCGCCGCACCGCGAAAGCGCTCGGCGAAGTCGACCGACACCTCCAGCCCCTCGTCGCCCTGTGAACTGAAGAACGCCCATCCCAGGTTGGCGCGCATGCCGCTCTCGTCGATGGCCCGCGCTGCCTCTTCCATGTGGAAGTACTGGTCGGCGACCGTGGTGACGCCGCAAGAGATCATCTCGGCGCACGCCACCATCGTGCCGAGGTACACGTCACGGGGGGTGAGGTTCACCTCCATCGGCCAGATGTAGTCGTTGAACCAACTGTTCACCTCGACGTCCTCGGCGGCACCCCTGAACAGGGTCATGGCCGCATGGCAATGGGTGTTCACCAGACCGGGCATGGCCACCATGCCGCGGGCGTCGATGTGCTCGGTGGCGGAGGGCACCGGCTGGTCGGGCCGCAGCACCTCGGCGATCACGCCGGCGCGCACCACGATGGTGGCGCCGCGCACGAACGTGGCGGTTGGCCCGGTGGTGTCGACCAGTGCGGTGCAGTCGGTGATGACGAGGTCTGCGGGTGAGTCGGTGGGCATTGCTGCCGAACCTACTGGCGATCGCGCCTACGCGGGTTCGTCGTTGCCGGCCGGGCCGTCGGCGAGCTGGCGCAGCAACGTGATGGCCGCCTGCTCGATGCACCACAGCGGCTCGTTCATCGCCCGTTCCTCGCCGAAGTCGCGCACCAGCGAGCGGTGGGTGATGCGCCCCTGCACCTCGGGCGCACTGTCGCCCACGATCGCCGCGACGGGCCTGCCCACCGTGCCGCACATCGCCTGCACCCCGCCGATCACCTTGCCCTCGAAGCTCTGCTCGTCGAGATAGCCCTCGCCGGTGATCACCAGGTCGGCGGCGGTGATCCTGTCGTGCAGGTCGATCTCGTCGGCCACCAGTTCGAATCCCGGCATCAGGCGCCCGCCCAACGCCACGAGCCCGCCGGCCAACCCGCCCGCTGCGCCGGTGCCGGGGATGCCGCGCACGTCGACGCCGTACTGCTGCTGGTACATCTGGGCCAGCCGTTCGAGGCGGCCGCGCAGCATGTCGACCTGTGCCGGGGTGGCGCCCTTCTGCGGGCCGAACACCGGCGCCGCGTCGGTGAACAGGGTCTGCACGTCGCAGGCCACCAGCAGTTGCACACCGCGCAGACGATGCGGCGAGGTGATGGCGCGGATGCAGCCGAGGCCGCCGTCGGTGGTGGCCGAACCGCCGAGGCACACCACGATCCTCTTGGCGCCGAGGTCGAGGGCTTGGTCGATCAGCTCGCCGGTGCCGGTGGTGGTGGCCGCCATCGCGTCGTTCTTCGTCGCGCCACCGACCAGCGTCAGACCCGAGGCGCGCGCCATCTCGATGACCGCCGTGCCGCGGTGGAAACGCCAGTCGGCGCGCACGGGGTCGCCGAGTGGGCCGGTGACGGTGCTGGTGCGGTTCGGCCCGCCGAGTGCCTCCAGCGTGCCCTCGCCGCCGTCGGCCACCGGATGCTCGACGCAGTCGTGGCCCAGTTCCCAGCAGGCGTGGCCGATGGCGGCTGCCACCTGTGCGGCGGTTGCCGTGCCCTTGAACTTGTCGACCGCTGCGAGCACCCGCATGCCGCCAGCCTACGAGTGGCGGCGGGGGCGGCGTGCCTCCGCCAGCGTCGGCCCGTGCTGCGGAATCCCGACCTGCTCGGTAGCCTTTGGCGCATGGCCGTGACCGTTCGTATCCCCACCACCCTGCGCCCCATGGCGGGCGGCAGCTCGCAGGTGCAGGTGGCCGGTGCCACCCTCGCCGAGGTGCTCGAGAACCTCGAGGCAGCCCACCCCGGTTTCCGCGATCGCCTGCTCGACGAGTCGGGCGCGTTGCGCAAGTTCGTGAACATCTTCGTGGCCGACGACGACGTGCGCTACCTCGATGGTCTGGCCACCCCGGTTCCCGACGGCGAGACTGTCAGCATCATCCCCGCTGTCGCTGGCGGCTGAGCCCACGGGTATCGCCGACCACCTCTTCCGGATCGGCGAAACTGTGCGAGATGGACGAGGCCGAAGGGACAGTCGACAACGACGTCGATGTGGTGCGCAGCCGGCTGCGCTCGACCTTGCGCGAGGTCAACGATGCGATCAACGGTGTCCGCGCTGCCGGTCTGCCCGATGGCACGCATGCACTGGCGTCGGCGCTGCGGCAGCGACTCGACGACCTCGGCCGTGAGATCGACCGGGTGCTGAATCCCGACGGCGTCGGTGAAGCAAGGAACAACGACGGCATCGTTGCTGCGCCGCTTCCACCGGTGCACGAAACCGTCTTGGCCGCGCTGTTGAACGACCTCGGCGACAACGCCCGGGTGGCGCAACTGGTGCAGCTGTTCCTGAACGAACTGCACCCGCGCCGTACGGCGCTGATCGCCGCGGTCGACGAGCGTGACCTGCCGGCCGCGCAGGCCGTGGCGCACACGCTGAAGTCGAGCGCGTTGTTGCTGGGTGCCATCGACCTCGGCCGGGCGTGCGAGGTGTTGCTGCAACTCGACGAGGAAGCGCTGCTGAAGGCCAAGGTCGAGACCGTGTTGCAGCAGGCCACGGCCGTGGCCCGGTGGTACCAGATCTGGCTGTCGAACCTGCCGGCCCGCTGACGCTGGCCGTCTGATCCCCGCCGTCTGATTCCGGTGCGGTCCTGTCACCCGTTCGACGGGTGGGCGGCGTCACATGGGCGATGATGTCCACCATGGATCAGGGCGGCACCGCCGAACACGCGGCGGTGTATCGGCGTCATGCCGACGAACTGATCCGCTACGCGACCGCGCTCGTCGGGCCCGCTGACGCACCCGATGTGGTGATCGACGGCGTGATGAGCGCATTCCGTTCGGCGTCGTGGCCCACCGTTGCGAACCAGCGCGCCTACCTCTACCGGGCGGTGCTGCATCGTGCGCTCAGCGAGCGTCGCAGCACCACCCGACGGCAGGCTCGTGAAGTTCGGGCAGCTGTGCGCGAGTCGGTGACCCAGCCGGGAACGTCGCTCGATGCCCAGCGGGCGTTGGCGGCGTTGAGCCCCCAGCAGCGGGCCGTGGTGTACCTCACCTATTGGGACGACCTCACGCCCGCGCAGGTGGCCGACCTGCTGGGCGTGGGGGAGGGCACCGTGCGCAAGCAGTTGGCACGTGCCCGCGAACAACTGCGGAGGCACCTCGATGACCACTGACCAGCCGAACCCCCACGACCCGCTCGACCTTCGCATTCGCCGCGCGGTGGCCGATGCGGTGGCGGATGCACCGCCCGCGCCCGAACTGCCGCCGATGGGCACGGCTGCAGCACTTGCCGAGGTGCGCCCACTGCCAGTCGCTCGTCGTCGCGGTGTGGTGCTGGCGGTGCTCACTGCGGCCGCGGCGGTGGCGGTCACCGCCGTGGTGTGGCCGCGGAACGTCGACGACCGGGAGTCGATCGTGGGCGCCAGCACCTCGGCGCCCGGTACCTCGTCGGGGGTTGGCACGCAGGTGTGGCCCGACGACGTGGCGGTCATCGTGGCCAACGAGCAGGGCATCTTCCGCGTCTCGTCGTCGGGCGGAGAGTTGTCGACCACCACGTTGCTCGATGCGAACTCCGCCACCGACTGGGGTCACTCCGTGAAGCGGGCGTTCGAGTTCGACGACGGCTCACTGCTCTACCAGACCGAAGCGGGCGACATCCTGCTGCAGCAACCGAACCTGGGCACAGGGCTGGTGTCGGGGCCATGGTTCGGACGCCGCCTCGAGGACGCAGGTGAACGGCCCGACGGCCGGATCATCTACACGTGGTCGCAGCGGCGTGACGACAACCAGAGCCAGCCCCTGTGGTTCGGTGTGAGTGATGCCGAGTTCAACGCGACGATCTTCGAAGGGCCGCGGGGCGACCAACACCTGGGCCAACTCGATCGGCTCACGTTCCTCTCGCCCGAGCAGTTCGTGGCCGGCGAGGCCAGTGACCTCCTCGAACGCGGAGGTGGCACGGTCGACATCGCCGGTGTCTCTGCGCCCGTGGTCGGTGCCGACACTGCGACCCGGCTGGTGGGCGACGGTGCGTACTCGATCGGTCTCTTGGCCAAGGACGGCACGTTCAGCACCACCGGTCGACGCGTGGTGGGCCCGGTGCAGGTGGCGCCTGCCGACGCTGAGGTGGCCGATCTCGACCTGCGCGGCGACGCGCTGGTGGTGAGCGTGCGGGGCCAACGGCCGATGCTGCACCTGCTGTCGAGCGGTGCAGCGTTCGAGGTGCCGGTGGACGGAACGGCCACCATCTGGCGCCTCGAACCGTTGGGTGGCGGTGTGCTGCCTGAACCCACCGCCACCACCTCGACGGTTGCCGTCACCACGCCCCAGCCGACGGTGAACCCGGCGACGGGCTGCATGGACTTCAAGTCCACCTCGCCGGTCGACGCGCAGGCCCCGGAAGTCGGCACCTACGGCTTCTATTCGATGGAGCCCATCCCCTCCGAGCCGATCACCATCGACGGGCGCCCCGCCGTGCTGCAGTCGTGGGGCGGCGGGCTCGCTGCGCTGCTGAGCCCTCCGTACTGGTGCAGTTCTCTGTCGTTCACGCTGTACCCATCTGCCGACGGCAGCCCGGTCGACAAGGCCGCCTTCGTGCAATGGCTGGCCGGGCTCGACATCACCGAGACCCTTCCGGCCGGTATGCCGCCGGTGGTGCTGGCCGGTCGCTCGGGCGTGGCCGTGTTCGATGCCAACGGAACCACCACGGTCACCGACACGCCGGCGTTCCGTGCGGTGCTGCTGGCCGATGGTTCTGTGGTGTGGCAGGAACTCGGCGACCCCACGCAACCTGCGTCCGGCGGGACGATGCACCACTGGGACCCTGCCACTCGCACCGACACCGACATGTGGGCGACGGTCGACTGGGTGGCTACGCCCATACTGCACGACGCCCTTCCCGACGGACGGCTGGCGTTCACGGTGGGCGACACCCTGATGCTCCAGGACTGGCCCGGTTCGACGAGCGAGTCGGTGCCGCTGGGCATCGCCCCGAGCGGCCGCCTCAGCGTGAACCTTCGCGACCAGCTGGTGGCGGGCGAGGGGCTGTACGCCACCATCGACCGCAGCGGCACCGTGCTCGCCCCGGTGCTGCCCGGCACCGGGGGTTGCACCTCGGCGTGCGCCTTCGAGCAGAACGGCACTGCCGCCGTGCTCGCCTCGGCCACCGCACTTCGCGTGGTCGACCGCTCCACCGGCAACGACCTGTTCATGCTTCCGTGGGGCGACGGGTTGGTCACCGACCTCGACATCCGCGGCACCTGGGTGAGCTACTACGCCGAACCGCTCGGCGACAGCGACTTCACAGTGCACATGTTCGACTACACCGGGCCCGCCACCTACGGCATCGCCTTCCAGGGCTGGAGCTCGGCCCACTTCTCCCGCGCCCCCCTCACCACCCCCTGACCCCACCCCATCCGAGTGCCAGCGCCCTATGCGAGTGCCTGCGCCCCGTCCGAGTGCCTACTCGCACCCGGGGTGCGAGTACCCACTCGGATGCGACCAGGCGGACCGAGGACCCCGAACCCCACGGCAGTCCCACGGAACGACGAAGGCC
>JBJTXX010000005.1:0-9145 GCA_046082485.1 Actinomycetota bacterium | reverse complement strand
GCCAGGGTTTCGACATCCACCGCTTCAGCGACGACCCGGCACGGCCACTCGTGCTCGGCGGCGTCACCTTCGACGGTGCACGCGGCCTGCACGGCCACAGCGATGCCGATGCCGTCGCCCACGCTGCCTGCGACGCACTGTTGGGTGCCGCCGGTCTGGGCGACATCGGCGAGCACTTCCCCGACACCGACCCGCAATGGAAGGGTGCCGACTCGCTCGTGCTGCTGCGCCACGCCGCGGGTCTGGTGCGCGACGCCGGCTGGAGCATCGGTAACGTCGACTGTTCGGTCGTGTGCGAGGCACCGAAGCTGGCCCCACACCGGGCGGAGATGCAGCAGCGCCTGTCGCAGGCAGTCGGCGCACCGGTCACCGTCAAGGGCCGCCGCGCCGAGGGCCTCGGTGCGCTCGGCCGTCAGGAGGGCATCGCCTGCTGGGCGAACGCCGTCATCACCAAGGGGTCCGCATCATGAAGCCCAATCGTCCGGCACAGGGTGGCCAGCGCGGCAAGCGCACCTCGGGCACCGGCCGTGCCCGCCCGGGCGCCGCTCAGCCCGCCGCGGGGCGCGGCACCGGTCGCAGCGGCGGCGGGGCAGCGCCGTCCGCCGCCCGCAGCGGGTCGCAGCAGTTCTCGTCGCGGGGCGCCGGCCGCACGGGCCGGATCACCGCACCCGGCGAGCGCCCGAAGTCCACCGCCGAGAAGACCCTCGGCGGCGAGCAGGTGGAGGGCCGTCAGGCAGTGCGTGAACTGCTGATCGCCGGCAACCGCAAGGTGCGCGAGATCTGGGTGTCGGGTGAACTGATCGATAGCGAACCCCTGGCCGACATCATCGAGATCGCCCGCAGCATGCGCGTGCAGGTCACCGAGGTCGCCCGCAAGCGGCTCGAGTCGCAGGCCCGCAGCGAGGCGCCGCAGGGCGTCATAGCCTTCGCCGCCCCCCTGAAGGAAGTGGAACTGGCCGACCTGCTGAAGCGGCGCCGCAACGATCCGCCCTTCATCGTGGCGGTCGACGGTGTCACCGACCCCGGCAACCTGGGCGCGCTGCTGCGCTGCTGCGACGGCGCCGGCGTGCACGGCGTGGTGCTGCCCCGCCACCGCGCGGTGCACATCACGCCCACCGCGGCCAAGAGCGCCGCCGGTGCCGCCGAGCACGTGCCGATGGCGCTGGTCGGTGGCCTGCCCGCCGCACTCGAGCGGATGAAGGAGGCCGGCATCTGGGTGGTCGGTCTGGCCGACGATGCCGACCGCGGCCTGTTCGAACTGGGCGACCTCGCCACCGACGGCATCTGCCTGGTGATGGGCGCCGAGGGCAGCGGACTGTCGAGGCTGGTGCGCGAACGCTGCGACCTGATCGTGAGCATCCCGATGCGCGGCCGACTGAGTTCGCTGAACGTCAGTGCAGCAGCCGCGCTGGCGACCTACGAGGTCACGCGCCGGCGCTCTCAGGGCAGGTGACCTTCACCACCCGTTGCGACTCGAAGTCGAACGTGGAGGTCGCCTCCTCACCGAAGGTCCTGATGAAGTCGGTGAGCGACGACGTCTCGTCCGGGCACGAGCGCTCCACCTTCGGGGCGTGGCTCACCACCCAGTTGTTCGCCAACCGCACCTTGCCGCCGCCGATCAACTCGGTGACGGCAGGCAACTCGATCGAGGCATCGGGCGGCCCCGGAATCAGGGCGAACCACAGCACCGCATCACCCAACAGGTCCGCGGCGACCGTGCAGGTGCCGAGCAGTTCGAAGTCGGGGCAGGTGATCTGCCCCGGTGTGCCGCTGTGCACCACCATCGTGCGGGCGCCGTCGATCTGCAGCGCGAGGTCGGCCGTGGTGACGCCGTCGCGCACCGCGAACCCGTCGGCAGGGGTGGCGAGGAACACCCAGTGCAGCAGGTCGATCTGTCGCTCGGTCTGCTGCAACGACACCGATCCGGCGTTGCTCTCCGCCCGATCCAGACCCGTCACCAGCAGCGCCAGCACGGCGAGGGCACCGAGTGCGAGCCAGAACCTCAGCGTGATGAACTGGCGCACCCGGCCAGCGTAGGTCAGGCGCCGACGACGGCAGCGGCGGCCGCACGCGTGGCGGCGTGCCCGATGGCGTCGATCACATCATCGGTGTGGGCCAGGCCCACGAAGAGTGCCTCGTAGGCTCCGGGCGCCAATGCCACGCCCTCGGCCAGCATGGCGTGGAAGAAGCGGGCGTACACGCGCTCGTCGGTGGTCTTGGCCTCGTCGAAGTTGGTGGGCGCAGCACCCTCGCCGAAGTACATCCCCACCAGCGTGCCCGCCAGTGGGAACGACGCCGGAAGCCCTGCCGAGGCGCACGCCTCGGTCAACACGGCCGACAGTCGGGCCGCGCGCTCGCGCAGCAGGGCGTAGGCATCAGGGGTCAGCTCGCCGAGCGCCGCCCGGCCGGCGGCAGTGGCAAACGGGTTGCCGGCCAGGGTGCCGGCGTGGAACACCTTGCCCAGCGGCGACAGCGTCTCCATGATGTCGCGTCGGCCGCCGACGGCACCGATGGGAAGGCCGCCGCCGATCACCTTGCCGTACGTGGTCAGGTCGGGACGCACGCCATAGACGCCCTGCGCGCCGTCGGGGCCCAGCCGGAACCCGCTGATCACCTCGTCGAACACCAGCAGCGCTCCCACGCGATCGCACTCGGCGCGCAGACCCTGCAGGAAACCCGGTGCCGGCGGCACCACGCCCATGTTGGCGGCAACGGGCTCGACGAACACGGCGGCCACCTGCTCGTCGAGTTCGGGCACCACGTTGTAGGGCACCACCATCGTGTTCGCCACCGCACTCGCGGGCACACCCGCGGTGCCGGGCAGACCCAGGGTGGCCACACCGCTGCCGCCCGCCGCCAGCAGCGCATCGGTCGCGCCGTGGAAGTTGCCGTGGAAGATGACGATGCGGTCGCGGCCGGTGAACCCGCGCGCCAACCGAACCGCTGTGCTGGTGGCCTCGGTGCCCGAGTTCATCAGGCGCACCCGCTCACAACTGGCGACGCGCGACGAGATGGCCTCGGCCAGCAACACCTCTCCGGGTGTGGGCGCACCGTAGGAGGTGCCGTTCGCCGCAGCGGCGGAGATCGCGGCGGTCACCGCCGGGTGGGCGTGACCCAGGATCACCGCGCCGTAGCTCTGCACGAGGTCGATGTAGCGACGGCCCTCCACGTCGAACACATGGGCACCCTCGGCGCGCTCGACCACGTAGGGCGTGCCACCCACCGCCTTGAAGGCGCGGATGCTGCTGTTCACCCCACCGGGAATCACCGCGCACGAACGGGCGAACACCTCGGCGT
The DNA here is from genome assembly GCA_046082485.1 of Actinomycetota bacterium. Lineage (GTDB taxonomy): Bacteria > Actinomycetota > Acidimicrobiia > Acidimicrobiales > Ilumatobacteraceae > UBA668. The sequence goes on along the minus strand of JBJTXX010000005.1, from coordinate 5,848 downwards.
TCGACCGGGGCAGACCGCCGGGAAGATCACTCACGACTGCGCCTCCGCGAACCAACGGGTGAGATAGGTCAACACGATGTCGGCGCCCGCACGCTTGATCGCCGTCAGGTGCTCGGTGGCCACCACGTCGTGGTCGATCCACCCATTGGCCGCAGCAGCCTTCAGCATCGCGTACTCGCCGCTCACGTGGTACGCCGCCAGCGGTACGTCGACCTCGGCGCGCACCGCTGCGATGATGTCGAGATAGGCGAGCGCCGGCTTCACCATCACGATGTCGGCGCCCTCGGCCAGGTCTGCCTGCACCTCGATGATCGATTCGCGGGCGTTGCGCCAGTCCTGCTGGTAGGCCTTGCGATCGCCACCACCCACGATCGCGCAGTCCACCGCATCGCGGAACGGGCCGTACTGCGCGCTCGCATACTTCGCCGAGTAGGCGATGATGCCCACGTTCCGATGACCGGCCGCGTCGAGTGCAGAGCGGATGGCACCCACCTGTCCGTCCATCATCCCGCTCGGGCCCACCATGTGCACACCGGCCTCGGCCTGGGCCACGGCGATGCGGCCGTAGATCTCCAGCGTCGCGTCGTTGTCGACCGAGGTGCGAGGGTCGCCAGCAGGGCCGTCGAGCACACCGCAGTGACCATGGTCGGTGTATTCGTCGACGCACAGGTCGGCCATCAGCACCATGCGGTCGCCCACATCGGCAGCGAGGTCGCGCAGAGCCGACTGCACGATGCCGTCGGGTGCCCATGCCTGACTGCCCACCGCGTCCTTCGTGGCGGGCACGCCGAACAGCATGATCGCCTTCACGCCCATGTCGGCCAGTTCGGCCACCTCGCGTCGCAGGCTCTCACGGGTGTGCTGCACCACGCCGGGCAGCGAGGCGATCGGCTGCGGCTCGGAGATGCCCTCGCGCACGAACAGTGGGGCCACCAGATCGCTGACGTGGAGGCGGGTCTGCGCCACCAGTTCGCGCATTGCGGCGGAGGATCGCAGCCGACGAGGCCGCGACACGGGGAAGTTGCCGGTCACGGACGAACATCGTATTGGTCCACCGGGCGGTAACGTCGCGGGCGCATGGCAGCACAGGCATGGTTCTCGTCCGGCGACATCGACGTGGTGCCCGGCACCACCTCGGTCTTGCAGTTGACCGTGGTGAACCTCGCCGACACCACCGACACGTTCACGCTCACACCGGTCGGCATGCCGGCGGCCTGGACGGTGCTGCGCCCGCCCACGATCACGCTGTTCGGCGGCACCCAGCAGACCGTCGACGTGCAGGTGTCGCCTCCGGCGGTGCCCAGCACGACCTCGGGGCCCACGGCGCTCTCCGTGCGCGTGGTGCCCCACCACGACCCCGACAACATCGCCGACGCGGAGACGGCGCTGGTGATCGACGAGTTCTTCGACCGTCGGGTGAACGTGCTGCAGCCCGCCCTGCGCAGTCGCCGTCGGGCCGTCTACGACCTGATGCTCGACAACCGCGGCAACACGCCGGCCAACTGCCGCCTGCACCTCGTCGAGCCGTCGGGTCGGCTCGAGGGCGAGTTCGACCCCCCGGCGGCCGGCATCGAACCCGGCTCGAACACACTGGTGCGACTGAAGGTGCGCGCCAAGCGCCGCCAGTGGCGCAGTCCCTCCCGCACGGTGCAGTTCGCCGTCGACGCCGACCAGCCCGGCACGCCGCTCGCCACCGGGCAGGCCACCTTCGTGCAGCAGCCCGTGGTCCCCGAGCGGCTGGTCGGCCGCGCCCTGTGGCTCGTGACACTGGCCGCCCTGCTCGCCGGCGCGTGGTTCGGCCTGCTGCAGCCCGAGATCCGCCGGGCTGCCGAACGAGCAGTGGCCGACATCGAGCCCGTCGCCACCACCGTGGCACCGCTGCCCGGCTCCACCCTGCCGCCCGACAACACCTCGGTCACCCCCACCACGGTGCCGACCGGGAACGAGACCATCGTGAACATCCCGCTGCCGGTGGAAGTGCCGCCCGGCCAGAGCGGCTCGTCGAAGTACGCCGTGCCCAACGGCAAGGTGCTGCGCATCACCGACATCGTGGTGCAGAACCCGCTCGCCGATCAGGGCACCCTGCAGGTCAGGCGCGACGACAAGGTGCTGTTCTCGTACAACCTCACCACGATGTTCAGCGACGTCGACCAACCACTGGTCACGCCGCTCGAGTTCGCCGGCGGCGAGGAGTTCGTGGTCACCGTCACCTGCACCGCGCAGGGCGACCTCACCACCTCGGCGTGCGCACCCCGCGTACTCGCCAGTGGCGTGCTCGTCGACGCCTGAGCCGTTCAGCCGGCTGCGTCAGGCGCCGGGCCAGCGCGGCGAGTTCGCTCCGCCCTGTGCGGGCCGGGTGCGGATGTTCACGACCGTCGTGGCCGCCAGTCCATCGGAGGTCTGGGCCACCAGGGTCCGCGGGCCGGGACGCGAACCGGGCGGCACGATCAACTGCACCGACACCTGTCCGTAGCCGTTGCTCACCGTGGTGACCGGACGGCCCACGCCGTCGGCCCAGGCGAAGGTGACCGCTGCGTTCGGACCGAAGCCACCACCGGTCACCGTCAGCCGACTGGGCGACAGCACCACGGGGTCGGGCACCGAGATCGCCGGCTTCCAGTGGCCACGACCGCTGACCAGCATCGTGGTGTAGACGCCGTCGTCGGCGATGGCGACGATGCTCGCGGAGCGTCGGCCTGCTGCGGTGGGGGCGAACTGCACCTGCACGATGCAGCCATTCGATGCCTCGAGCGTGGTGCCGGTGCACTGGTCGAGGCTGACCCGGAAGTCGAGGAAGTCGCGGCCGCGCACCTCGATCGAACGGATGGCGCGCAGGGTGAACGCGATGTTGAACACGCCGTACGAGACGGGTTCGGAGACGGCGCCCACCTCCACGTCGCCGGCATCGTTCCCCGCAGGGGTCGGTGCCAGGGCCGGCTCGCCGCCGAACCCGTGCAGGCTGCTCGACACCGCGGTGGCGCCGTAGCCATACTCGGTGACGGTGAGGCGCGCATCAGCAGGGCCGGGCTTGCTGGGCATGAACATCAGGTTCACGGTGCAGGTGCCACCAGGCGGCACCGGCGTGTTCGCCCTGTCGACGCACGAACCGCCGCTCACCAGGAAGTCGGGGTTGTCGACCGAGGTCAGCGCCGGCACGAACGAGGCGGGACCGTGATTCTCGACCACGAGATACCACTCGGGACCGGGGAAGCCGACCACCACGGTGCCGAGGTCGAGGTCGCTGATGCTGACATCGGGCCTGCGGTCGATCATCGCCAGCGAACGGCCCTGCGCGGTCACGCCGCCGAACGCGGCACCGGCCAGCGTGTCGAACACCAACACCCTGCCGTGCGCCGAGAGCTGCGGGTGAGCGTTCGCGGCAGGGGCTGGCGTGACGCCGTCGGCCAGCACCGACATCCGCCGCGCCTCGCCTGTTGCGGGCACGGCCACCACGATGTCGCCGTCGCCCAGGGCACCGGCCTCGGCGCTGCGCGTCGGGAACAGGTTCGTGGAGCGCGTGACGAAGGCAACCTCGGAGCCCGTCGAGGTCAGCGAGGGGGCCCAGGCGCCGAGATTCGCGCCGACGCCCGGCTCGGTTTGGTCACCCGGCACCCTGCTGGCCAGACGCATCAGACCGGTGGGCAGGTCGAGCACGTACACCTGCGAGCGGCACTGCGGCGTGCACTCGGGGAGGTCGGCGCCGGGCACCAGTTCGATCGAGGTGGAGACGAACGCCACGGTGCGGCCATCGCCGGAGACGACGGGGCTGCCCGCTTCTCCCGCATCGTCGGCAGCACCCGAGACACGACGCATCGCCAGTGCCGGGTCGAGTTGGGCGCGATCCCAGACATAGACGTGCGAGTTCGCGAAGTCACCCGGGTCCGAGCCCTCGCCCCACTCGCGCGCCACGAGGTCCGCGTCGGAGGTCACCACCACGACCGAGCCGTCAGCGCTGATCGAGGGTTCGCGCACGCCGAGGTGGCGGAACACCGACTGGGATACGCCGATGGGCGTGCCCCAGACCGCCACGGTGCGGCCCGGATCACCGAGCGGCAGGGTGAGGTCGGCGACGGTGACACGGGTCAGGTCAGGGGCATCGACACCGAAGCGCTGGGTGTAGGCGACCATCGCACCCTCGCCGGTGATGGCCGGTGGGTACAGCGGGCTGATGTCGTCGGCCGCCGCAGCATCGAAGCCCGAGCCGAGGTCGGTGGAGACCAGACTCCAGTCGCCGAGCGTTCCGCCGCACGCGGGCAGGCGCTCGAGGTAGACGTCCCACCGATCGCCGGTGTCGTCGTCGCGGAACAGGTCGTAGGCGAACTGCGTCACCACGGCCACCGCACAACCGTCGGCGCTGATCACCGGCATCACCGAATCACCCGATCGGATGGCATCGAGCGGCTTGGTCAGTTCGACCGTGGTGCCGAGCGCCCGGTCCCTCAAGTACACAGAGCTCGTGCGCGGATCGTTGGCAGCGGCAGGAGGGCCGGCGAACACCACGAGTCGGCCGTCGGCCGAGACGGACGGGTGCTCGCCCATCGCCGGCGACACCGCTGCGGCCGCATCACGAGGGGCGCGCCGATCGCCTGCCACCTCGGCGACGCCGACGGTGAACACTACCATCGCTGCGACTCCGGCGAGGAGCCAGCGTGCGGACGCGCGCCGAGAGATCATGGGGCCGCCATTCTCTCGTTGCGTGGTCGCTGAACGCAAGGGGTCACAGGTCCTGTTCGAGGTGGCGCTCGAGGGCGTCCACCATTCCCGACAGGGAATGATCGGCAGCCTCGACCGACACCTTGAGGCCTGCTGACTGCGCCGCTGCCGTGGTCGTCGGCCCCATCGAGACCACGATCGGGGGTCCGCTGGTGCCGAGCACCTGCACCCATGCCCGGGCGGCCGAGCCGCTGGCGAACAGCACGGCATCGGCGGAGAACGCCGCCAACTGCTGGGCGGCCGTCGGCACTGCGGGCACCGTGCGGTAGGGGGCGACCGGGTGCACCCGCCAGCCGAGGGCGCGCAACCCGTCCGCCGCCACCGAGCCGGCATCGAACGCCTGCACCAGAAGCACCGATCCGCCGTGCGCCGGGGCCGCCTCGAACACGGTGACGAGGCCCTCCGCGCGCTGCACCTCGGGAACCAGTTCCACCTCTGCGCCGAGGCCGCGAAGGGCCGCGGCCGTCGCCGTGCCCACCGCCGCGACGTGCCGCGGCCACGTGCGGTGCACTGCCCCCCATGCAGCGGCCCCGTTGGGTGAGGTGATCACCAACCAGTCGTGGTCGCTGGGCACCACCGCCGCCAGCGCGGCCACACCGGCCTCGACCGGCTCCACATGCACCAACGGCACCACCACCGGCACAGCACCGCGGTCGCGCAGGATGTCGGCCAACGCGTCGGCCTGCTCGGCTGCACGCGTCACCACCACCCGGCGCCCCTCCAGCACACGGGGGTTCACCGTCAGCTCCCCAGCGCCCCACGCAGACTCGCGGCGAGCGCAGCGGCCTCGTCGAGCGGGGCCGCACCTCGAGCGGTTCGACCGGTCGAAGGGTCGGCGAGGAACCCGTGAACGACACCGTCGACGGCATGAGCAGCGACGGGCAGCGAGCAACCCGTGCCCAGTTCGGCCAGGAACGCCCGCTCGGCCGACACCACCACACGGGTCGGCCCGTGGTCGATCGCCCCCAGCAGTGCGGCCGTGGCCTCGTCGGCGGCGCGGCACTCCACCGCCACGCAACCCTGACCAGGCGACGGCACGAACGGATCGACCGGCAGTGCCTCCGCAATCCGGTCGGTGAGGTCCAGGATCTGCATGGCCGCCACCGCCATCACGAGGGCCCCACCTTCTGGCAGC
>JBJTXX010000004.1:0-3631 GCA_046082485.1 Actinomycetota bacterium | reverse complement strand
GAACCCGGCGGACGATCGTCGCCACCCGCGGCAAGACGATGGGCGAACCCGCCGATGGGCCCGAACCGGGCCACCACATCGGCCTCGGGGAGCGTGGCGAGGCTGCCCAGCACCGGCAGACCGAGTCGACGGAACAGTCCGACCAACTCGGTCGGCACCCCTGCTGCCTCGGTCAGCAGGCTGATCGGCAGGGACTGCAGGAACCGACGAGTCGCCGCCACGCCGGGAGGCACCACCTGCGGCTGGCCCAGCGACTGTTCCCCGGGCGGCACGGCCTCGGCGGCGCGGCGTGCGGCGATGACCGCAGCGAACCGACCGTCGGCCACACCCAGACCCCACTGCCCTGCGACCGCACCCGCCGCCGCAGCCAGCACCTCGACCGCCATACCCGGCTCCCCGCCGAAGTACCTCGCCGGGCCACGCGCCAGGAAGGCCAACGTGCCGGGTTCGGTGATCTCGAGGCGGGGCACCAACTGCCCGACGGCCCGCACCACCGTGTCGAACGCCCGCGCATCGCGAGCGGGATCGGCGACCTCGAGACGCAGGTGCGGGCACCGGGCCTGGGCCTCGCGGCGCCGCTGCCCCACCGTCACCCCCTCGGCACCGGCGGCGGGTGAGTGTGCCACCACCCGGTTCGCGCGCACCACCGCCACGGCTTCGTGTGGGCGCGCACCGGCCGCGACCACCGGCCAGTGGGGGCAGTGGAGCACGCCCAGACGGGGAATCGACACGGCCATCGACGTCACCCCGTGCGACGCAACGCCGCGACCGCCGACCGCGCCTGCGGGCCAACCGCAGTCGGGCCCTGCGCTGTCTCGTCGGCGGCGAGGCACACCCCGCCATCGGGCCCCGGCAGCCACCACCGTGCGGACCTCGCCCGCGGTACGCGGCGGCCCGACAACTCGACATCCAGCAGGCGCTGGCGGGCGATGCCGTGGCCCTGCCCCAACCCGCGCCACTGCGCGCCGCCACCCTGCAGCACGAGGTCGGCCCCGAAGGCGGCGTTGTCGACCGTGACCAGCAGTACGCCCTTCGACTGGGCGCGGGCCATCAGTCGTCGGGCGGTCGCGGCACGCACCCGTTGGGTGCCGGGCCCCAGCAACACCTCCTCGAAACCATCGACCATGGCCGCCAGCAGGTCGGCCCACTGCTGTTCGCCGAAGGGCGCCCCTGCGGGCTCGGCCACGGCCACCAGGCGATGCAGTGCCACACCTGCCTCCGCCATCGCGGCGAGACCGAGCGACGGCAGACCGGCGACCGCCACCCACGCACCCGCAGCAGAGGGACCCGCCACCACCGCTGCCGCGAGACCCAGAGCCGCCACACCCCGGCAGGCGACAACGCTGCCCCGCTGCACCGATGCGCTGGGCAGCAGCGACTCGAACACCGGCAGCAACGGGAAGGACCGGTCGGCTGCGACGACGCCGGTCGACGCCGTGGTGACGGCACCTGCACGGGTGAGTTGGGCGAGCGTGGCGGGAGTGGCCATACCCGCACTCTATCGAACGGGTGTTCGACGGTTGTCAGCCGGTTTCGGCCGTGTCCGCAGACCCTCGGTTGATCAGTTCGATCAGTTCGCGTGCCGTCGCCGCCCAACCCTCTGCACCGAGCGCCCTCGCATGCTCGAGGTCGGCCACCGCCGCACCGCCAACCACCAGGAACGCACCCGGCACCGCCCCGGCGAGCGCAGCCAGCAGTTCGGCGGCGGCCGGCAGCGCCTCGGGCATGGTCACCGACACACCCACCGCGGCCAGGTCGGGCATGCCCACCGCCGTGCGCACGAACGAGTCGATCGGCATGTCGGCACCGAGGTCGGAGACCTCCCAGCCCTCACCGCGGAGCAGGTCGCCCAGCATCGCCACGGGCAGCGAGTGACGCTCGCCGGGCGGGGTGCCCACGAGCACGGAACCACGGGTGCGACCACGACGCGAGAACCGCGGACCGAGACGACCGATCAACCGGAAGGCGATGCCGGTGGCACGGTGTTCGATCGCCACGTCGAGGTTGCCCGCCCGCCAGCGCTCGCCGATGCTGGCCATCGCCGGCGACAACACGTCGAGGTAGATCGCGTCGAGTTCGGCACCGGCCGCCAACGCAGCCTCCACCACTCCCCATGCACCGCGGCCATCGCCTGCGATCAGACGTGCCTCGAGACGACTGGCCCACGGTGCCTTGCGACGCCCGCCGCCCTCGGTGACAGTCGTTACCGGCCCGTCACCCTGACCGTTGCTCTCGGTACCGGACCGGAAGGCCTCGAGGTCCGAGTGCTCCACCTGCCAGACTCCGCCCTGCTTCGTGGCATGCAGCAGACCCAACCGCACGTAGCGGTATGCGGTCATGTAGTGCACGCCGAGCAACTCGGCGGCCTCCTGCAGGGCGAGGGTGTTGTCGGCGATGTGGTGAACGTACGCGCGCCGGAGGCGGCCTGCGTAACGGAGCCGAAGGGTTTTCCGATGGGATGCTCAGAAGTCACCGGCCAGCCATGCCCGGGGGGTTGGGCTCAGTGACTGGCCTTCCACTTCGCCAGGGCGGCCCTGCTGCGCTCGACGAGCACGGCGGGCACCCTGCGCAGGTACTCGGAGTCGGCGCCCCCACCCTCGCCGCCGGCGGCGGGGGCAGCCTCGGCAGAGGCCTCGGGGACGAGGTCCTCGAAGCTCGGCGGAACCATGCCGGGCTTCCAGTACTGGTACAGGTCGCGCACCACGTCGTCGAGGCCCTCGGCCGTGAAACCCTTGGCGAGGTCGACGGTGACCATGTTGCCGTACACGTGCACGCTGCTGACCTTGCCGGTGCCCAGCAGCAGCCGCGCCAACGCCGCTGCCGGCCGCGGCCCCACGGCCTGGTCGACCGACGTGAACGTCTCGTGCCCCATGCCGGTGAGGTTGCGGTTGGCCTCGTAGCGCACCACTCCGGGGATGCGGCTCGGCTTGGCGACGACGGCGATCTGCTGACCCATGCGGCCAGCGTAGTGTGGCCACCCGCCCGCACGAAGCCCAAGGCCTACGATCGCACCGTGATCACCCACCACCGCATCGGCAGCACCGAGTGGATCGACGTCGTGGACCCCACGCGATCCGAACTCGACGAACTGGCGCGGGAACGCCACCTCGACGAGCGGATCTTCGACGAGGCCCACCGTCGGGCGGCCCGCCCCACCATGCAGCGCTCGCACGACCACGTGTACGTGGTGGCCTTCAGCGGCACGCTCGCCGAGGTCGACATGTGGGCCGGCGACGGGTGGTTCGCCACGGTCCGCCGCCACGACGAGGACGGCCACGAATGGGAACCCACCGTTGCGCTCGCCCGCGGCCGACGCATCGCCACCGGGGATGGCGAGGTGTCGTCGGGCCTGATGCTCGCGCTCAGCCTCGAGGATCTCGTGGAGGGCTACTTCGACGAACTCGACCATCTCGAGGACCGCATCGAGGTCATCGAGGACCGCATCTTCGGTGACGACGTGGTCGAGCGTTCGGCGGAGGCCGCCGCGGCAGCAGCCGTGCTGCGTGACGAGCACGAAGTGCAGGAGGCACTGTTCGACGTGCGCCGCGAACTGCTGCAACTGCGCCGCGCCGTGATGCCCCTCCGCGAGGTCTTCTCGGCGATGTTGCGCGGCGAGGTGCGCTGGATCGAC
>JBJTXX010000003.1:0-48674 GCA_046082485.1 Actinomycetota bacterium | reverse complement strand
CCCGACCCCCCACCCCCAAACCCCGTCCCCTGACCCCGCCCCCTGACCCCGCCCCCTCGAGGATGTCGCGCCCTCTTCTTCGACTTTCGTCGAAACGGGCGCGACATCCTCGACCGGGTGGTGGTTCGGCGTGGGGGCGGGTCGGGTTGGGGTTGGGTCGGGGTGGGGTGGGGGGTCGGGGTGGGGCGTCCGCATTCCGCGACGGTTGAGGGGCGCGTTAGGGTGCGGCACAGTACGCCGACTCACAAGGGGGAACCGTGAAGACCAAGGCAGCAATCCTTCGTGGCCGCAACACGCCGTGGAGCGTGGAGGAGATCGAGCTCGATCCGCCGACGGCGGGCGAGGTGCTGGTGAAGATCGTCGCCAGCGGCATGTGCCACAGCGACGAGCACCTCGTCACCGGCGACCTCGAGGGTGCCACTGCCCCGCTGCCCACCATCGGCGGGCACGAGGGTGCGGGCGTGGTGCTGGAAGTCGGCCCCGGTGTGTTCAGCGTGGCCCCCGGCGACCACGTGGTGTTCGGCTTCATTCCGGCCTGCGGTCGCTGCCCCAGCTGTTCGGCTGGCCACAGCAACCTCTGCGACCTCGGCGCCATCACCGCCACGGGCATGCAACTCAGCGACGGCACCTCGCGTCACCACGACAAGGACGGCAACGACCTCACTCTCGCCATCGGCGCGCTCGGCACCTTCGCCCACCACACCGTGGTGCACGAGGCCAGCTGCATCAAGATCGACAAGGACCTGCCCCTCGACAGGGCCTGCCTGCTGGGCTGCGGCGTCGTGACGGGTTGGGGCTCGGCGGTCTATGCGGCCGACGTGAAGCCCGGCGACACGGTGGCCGTGGTGGGCTGTGGCGGCATCGGCAGCAACGCCATCCAGGGCGCCAAGATGGCCGGCGCTGCAGTCATCGCCGCCATCGACCCGGTGGAGTTCAAGCGTGAGAAGGCGATGGAGTTCGGTGCCACCCACACCCATGCCAGCATCCAGGACGCACTGGCCGCGCTGGGCGAGACCACCTGGAGCCGTGGCTTCGACAAGGTCATCATGACCTGTGGCGTCGGCAACGGCGACGTGCTGGGCGAGGCCTTCTGGCTGGGCGGCAAGCGCAGCAAGATCGTCGTCACCAACATCCACCCGGTGGGCGTGGCCAGCATCGCCATCCCCGCCGTGTTCCTCACCGTGTTTGAGAAGCAGCTGATCGGTTCACTGTTCGGCTCGGGTAACCCGCGCAAGGACATCCCGCGTCTGCTCGAGCTGTACACCCAGGGCCAGCTCGACCTCGACGGCCTGGTCACCAGGACGTACCCGCTCGAGGGCATCAACGAGGGCTACGCCGACATGAACAGCGGCAAGAACATCCGCGGCGTACTCGTGTACGAGCACTGACATGCAGTGCCGTGCAGCCGTGCTCCACGGGGTGGGACAGCAGTGGCAGATCGAGACCATCACGGTCGACCCGCCCAAGGCGGGCGAGGTGCTGGTGCACTGGAAGGTGGCCGGGTTGTGCCACAGCGACGAGCACTTCGTGACCGGCGACATGGTGCCGCCGGCCGAGGCGTTGGCCGCTGCGGGCCTTCCGCCGTTCTTCCCGGTGATCGCCGGTCACGAGGGTTCGGGTGTGGTGGTGGAGGTCGGCCCCGGCGTGACCGACCTGCAGCCAGGCGACCATGTCTCGGCCAGCTTCGTGCCGTCGTGCGGGCGTTGCCGTTACTGCAGTTCGGGTCGGCAGAACCTGTGCGACAAGGGTGCCGGGGCGATGATCTCCGGGATGATCACCGACGGCACCCATCGTCACTTCCTGAACGGTGAGCCGATCACGCTGATGGCGAAGTTGGGCACGTTCTCGGAGTACGCATGCGTGGCCGAGGCGTCGGTCATCAAGGTCGACCCAGACCTGCCGCTCGAGGTGGTGGCGCTCGTCAGTTGCGGTGTCGCCACCGGCTGGGGCTCGGCCACCAAGCGCGCCGACGTGCGCCCCGGCGACACGGTGGTGGTGGTGGGCGTGGGTGGCATCGGCATCAACGCGGTGCAGGGTGCAGCGGCCGCTGGCGCCAAGCGCGTCATCGCGGTCGACCCGGTGGAGTTCAAGCGCGAGAAGGCGATGGAACTGGGCGCCACCCACACGTTCGCCTCGATGGAGGAAGCGTTCCCGGCCGTCACCGAGATGACCTGGGGCCAGATGGCCGACAAGGTGATCATGACCCCCGGAGTGCTCTACGGCGACATGATGCAGTTGGGCACCGCACTGGCGGGCAAGGGCGGCACGATCGTGGTCACCGCGATCGCCCCGATCACCCAGACGCAGGCTGCGGTGAACCTGTTCGAGTTGGCCATGTGGAACAAGGAGATCAAGGGCACGATCTTCGGTTCGCTGAACCCGCGCAACGACATTCCCGCGCTGCTCGGCCTGTATCGCGAAGGCCAGTTGAAGCTCGACGAACTGATCACCCGCCGCTACACCCTCGACCAGATCAACGAGGGCTACGAGGCGATACGCGAGGGGCACCACATTCGCGGCTTGATCGTGAATGACTGCGCCCGGCTCTTTGGTGCAGCGCGTGCAAGGCCGTTTGGTGGGCCGTGGTCGTGAGATCGAACTGGTGGTGGCCGCGCTGGCTGCCGACCGTCACGTGCTGCTCGAGGGCCCTCCCGGCACGGGCAAGAGCACGTTGCTGCGTGCGGTCGCCCACGAACTGGGGCTCGGTTTCGAGTTCGTGGAGGGCAACGCCGAACTGACGCCGGCACGGCTGGTCGGCCACTTCGACCCGGCCCGTGTGCTGACCGACGGCTACGACTCCGACGTGTTCGTCGACGGCCCGTTGGTGACGGCCATGCGCGACGGCTCGCTGCTGTACGTGGAGGAGATCAACCGCATCCCGGAGGAAACCCTGAACGTGCTCATCACTGTGATGAGCGAGCGCGAACTGCACGTGCCGCGTCTCGGTCGCGTGGCGGCCGCTGCAGGCTTCCGGCTGGTCGCGGCGATGAACACGTTCGACGCCATCGGCACGGCGCGTATCAGCAGCGCGGTCTACGACCGTGTGTGCCGTCTGTCGGTCGACTACCAGCAGGCCGACGACGAGGAGTCGATCGTGCGTGGCGCGGTGCCCGCGCTCGACCCGCCCGCCGAGTGGCTGACGAAGGTGGTGTCGGTGGTTCGGGCCACGCGCACGCATCCCGATGTGCGGATCGGTTCGTCGGTGCGCGGCGCCATCGACACGGTTGCCGTTGCACTCTCGCTTGCCGCGCTGCGCGGTGTTGGCCCGACCGACATCGAGTTGGGTCTCGACGCAGCGTTGGTGGCGCTGAGCGGGAGACTGCGGTTGCGCGAGGGGTGCCAGCGTCGGCCCGAGTCGATCGTCACCGAACTGTGGCACGAGGTGTTCGAGGTGGCCGACGACCTCGACGGCGAGGCCGGCGAGGGAAAAGCACCCGCCCCGACGGGGGCCCGAACCAACTGAACCCGCCGCCCTCGGTGAAGGAGGGCGACGATGCCGACGCGGAAGTGGCCCAGAACCAGAAGCGCACCACGTCGCGCCGTGATCTCAGTCGCAACCCTCGCTTCGAGCAGGTGTCGCCCGAGGTGGGTGAACTGGACGAGGACGCCGTCGACGAGTCGATGCGCGACGACCCCGACGAGACCCTGGCGCTGATGGCCGACCTCGTGGGCGCCACCGACCAGAAGTTGCGGGAACTCGCCAAGCGGTTGGCCGGCCGACTGTTCCTCGACGTCGCTCGCCGCGGACCCGTGCGGCCACGCGGCGTCGGCCTGCTGCGCGACGTGCCGTACACGCCGGACGGGGGTGACCTGGATGTCGATGCCAGCATGGAGGCGATCGTCGAGGGACGCGCCGGGGGCATCGATGCCTCTCGCCTCCGCCTGCGTGGCTGGGTGAAGCCCGGCACCGCGCTGTGCCTGCTGGTGGACCGCAGCGGCTCGATGGGTGGCAAGCCACTGGCCACCGCGGCGGTGGCGGCTGCGGCGGTGGCCAGCAGATCGCCGCAGGACTACAGCGTGCTGGCCTTCGGCAAGGACGTCGTGGTGGCGAAGGGTCAGACGACGCCGAAAGCCAGTGATCTCGTGGTGAACGACGTGCTCTCGCTGCGCGGATTCGGCACCACCGACCTCGCCGGTGCGCTGCGCATCGCCGCCGACCAATTGGCTCGCAGCCGCGCCGGCCGCAAGGTGACCGTGGTGCTCAGCGACTGTCGGGCCACGGTCGACGGCGACCCTGTCGAGGCAGCGGCCGCACTCGACGAGGTGGTGGTGATCGCGCCCGAGAGCGACGACGAGGAAGCACGCGTCTTCGCGGCCCGGGTGGGGGCTCGTCTCACGACGGTGGGCGGGCCGTCACAGGTGGCCGAGGCGTTGGGAAGGGCGCTCGACAGGGGTTGACGACCGGTCAGCAGACCACGGTCTCGTCGGGCACGATGTCGCCCTTCACCACTTCGGCCGGGCCCTCCACGGTGGTGCCGGTGACGGTGGTGGCCGGCCCGGTGGTGCTGGCACCCGGAAGTGTGCTGGGAGTGAACACCTGCTGGGGGGCACCCACCAGCGGGGCGGTGCCCTGGAACACGGCGAGGATGGCGCGCATGTTCTCGGACTTCAGTTTCGGCTCGAGCACGTCGTTGCCGCTGACGATCAGGCGACTTGCCTCGACCTGATAGGTGTTGATGCCCTTCGGGTCGACGTCGCGCATCACACCGGCGAATCGCAGCATGTCGTTCAGCGTGAAGCCGTCCTCGGTGACGATCTCGGTCTGCAGCGACTTGATCAGCGCCTGCGCCACCTTCGGGTCGAACAGGCCCTTCTTCAGTGCCGTCTGCAGCACGCGGCGAAGGAAGTCCTGCTGGCGCGAGATGCGGCCGAGGTCGTAGAAGCGGTCCTCGCGCGCCTCGCCCTTCTCGTCGACCCAGCGCAGGTGGCGGGAGCGCACGTAGGCGAGGGCTTCGTCTCCCACGAACTCATGGCAGCCTGGCTTGTCGATGTTCAGGCCGACGTTGTTGTCGAAGATCGGGGTGGAGAACGGCACCGACACGCCGCCCACGGCATCGACGATGCGCTTGAAGGCGCAGAAGTCGACCTGGATGTAGTGGTCGACCTTGATGCCGAATTCGTTGTAGAGCGTCTGCGCCAGCAGCGAGTAGTCGTCCTTGATGTAGGCGTAGTTGATGCGGTTCTTGCCCTTGCCGGGGATCTTCACCCACAGGTCACGGGGGAACGAGAGCACCGCTGCCTGGCGGCTGGCTGGGTCGACACGCATCACCATGATCGTGTCGCTGCGGTTGCCGATGGCCTCGCGGGCGGGGTCGGCGGCTCCGGCCCACGGGGAATCGGGGCTGACGCACGGGTTCGTGTCGCTGCCCGTGATGAGGAAGTTCTGGGCCTGCGGGTCGGCCGGGGGGAACGTCTCAGGGGTGGTGCTGGCGGGTGCGTCGCCCGAGGCCGGGATGAACGTGCTGCCCGGCGCTGGCACCGTCGCGACCGTGGTGGCCACGTCGACCCGAGAGGTCTGCAACCGCTGGTCGAGCTGGCTCTTGCCCCAGACCAGTCCGATGGCGCCCAGCACGCACACCACCACCACCACGATGTTGAACACCAGCACCGCGCGCTGCACACCGGTGTGGTGCGGACGGAAGGGCTCCTTCAGCGGCTCGTCGGGGGTGGTCATGGCGTGGGAGAGGTTACCCGCCGGTGCTGCGGCGTTACTGTCGCGTGCGTGGACTCTGCACAGCCGGCTTGGATCCGTCGTCTCGACGAACTGCACCTGCTGACCCCGGCGCGCATCGTGCTGACGGTGGCGATCGCGTGGGTGCTGACGCTGTTGCTGCGCCGACTGGTGCGACGGTTGGTGCGGCGCACCATCGGCATCCCCGGTGTCGACCCGGCGCGGGCCGAGGCGCGCCAGCACGCGCTCGTCGGCGCGCTCCGCGGCGTTGCTGTGGGGGTGATCTGGACGGTCGCGATCATCACGGTCATCAGCCAGCTCGGTGTGAACATCGGTGCGTTCGTGGCCACGGCCACCGTGGTCGGCGGAGCAGTGGCCTTCGGCGCGCAGCAGTTGGTGCGAGACCTGATCACCGGTCTGTTCGTGCTGGCGGAGGACCAATACGGCGTGGGCGACACGGTCGACGTCGGTCACGTCACGGGAACGGTGGAACGCATCTCACTGCGATCGGTGCGTCTCAACGACGGGGAGGGCCGCATCTGGCACGTGCCGCACGGAGCAGTGGTGCGCTCGGCGAACCTGTCGAAGGAATCATTGGCGATTCTGGATGTCGAGGTCGCTCGAGAGATGCGACTGGAATCGATCTCCGGGGAGGTCGAACGGCTCTGCGTCGAGTTGGCGGCCGACCCGGTGGCGGCGCCGCTGCTGGTGGGTGCCCCGACTCCCGTCGGGGTCAGCAACGTCGGCGACGACCGCATCACCTACCGGGTGCGCGTGCAGTTGACCGGGCCGTGGGCCGACGAGGTGCGTCGGCGCTGGCGGGTTCTGGCCCTGCACGCATTCGAACAGGGCAGGTTGGTGGCACCGGCCCCGGCCGTGCCGGTGGTGCAGGTGCACACACAGGCCCAGCCGGCTGCGCCGGAGGAATAGGCGGTTCAGGCGCCTTCGGCCGGCCCTTCGGTCGGTTTGGGCGCCAGGGCCACCGTGCACGACAGCGTGTCGGCCTGCAACCACTGGAAGGCAGCGATGCTGCCGGCGTCGCGCAGGTCGCCTTCGGCCGCCTGCAGATGGGCGAGCGTCTCGTGAGGGCCGCTCGCGGTCAGCAGCTCGACGGCTGCCTTCTGGCTCACCTTGCCCTCGGTCTTGGCGCGGCGCACCGCGGCCAACACCTCGCACACGGGTTCCAGCATGGCGGAATCGCCGCCGGCGCCAACCGTGGGCCACGGTTGCGAGTGCACCGAGCCCTGCTGCCACCAACTCCACACCTCATCGGTGACGAAGGGCAGGAACGGGGCGAAGAGGCGATGCAGGGTGTCCAACGCCTGACGCAGGGCAGCCAGCGCCGACGACCTCGCGGTGTCGCCCTGGCTGTTGTAGGCGCGGCCCTTCACCAGCTCCACGTAGTCGTCGCAGAACCACCAGAAGAACCCCTCGATCAACTCGAGGGCGCGGGCGTAGTCGAAGGCATCGAAGGCGGCGGTGGCGTCGGCGATCACCTTGTCGAGTCGGCCCAGCATCGCCGTGTCGACCGGCTCGGTCGCGGTGGCGCCCTCCGGCGGTTCACCGAACGACAGCACGAACTTGCTGGCGTTGAGGATCTTGTTCGCCAGCTTCTTGCCGATCTTCATCTGGCCCTCGTCGAACGCGGTGTCGACGCCGGGTCGGCCGCCAGCGGCCCAGTAGCGCACGGCATCGGTGCCGTACAGCTCGAGCAGGCCGATGGGGGTCACCACGTTGCCCTTGCTCTTCGACATCTTCTTGTGGTCGGGGTCGAGGATCCACCCGCTGAGCGCGGCGTGCCTCCACGGTGCACAACCGTGCTCGTGGTGACTGCGCACCATCGTGGCGAACAGCCAGGTGCGGATGATGTCGTGGCCCTGTGGGCGCACGTCGAAGGGGAACAGCTGCGCGAACAGGTTGTCGTCGGCTTCCTCCCACCCGGCGGCGATCTGCGGGGTGAGCGACGAGGTCGCCCACGTGTCCATTACGTCGGGGTCGCCCATGAAGCCGCCCGGAACGCCGCGCTGATCGGGGCCGAAGCCGTCGGGGCAGTCGGTGCTGGGGTCGACGGGCAGCCTCGACTCGTGGGGCACGAGGATCTGCGAGTAGTCGGGGTTGCCGTCGGCATCGAGGCGGTACCAGAGCGGAATCGGAACGCCGAAGAAACGCTGGCGACTGATCAACCAGTCACCGTTCAGGCCGCCCACCCAGTTCTCGTAGCGGTGCTGCATGTAGCCCGGGTGCCAGGTCAGCTCGCTGCCGCGGGCCACGAGGTCGGCGCGCAGGGCGTTGTCGCGCCCGCCGTTGCGGATGTACCACTGCCGGGTGGCCACGATCTCGAGCGGGCGCATGCCGCGTTCGTAGAACTTCACCGGGTGGTAGATCGCCCGCGATTCGCCGATCAGCTCGCCACTGGCCTGCAGCAGTTCCACGACCTTCCTCTGCGCCTGCTTGGGGGCGAGGCCCGCCAGTTGCGCGTAGGCCTCGCTGCCCGCATCTGTGGTGATCCAGTCGGGGGTCTCGGTGGCGAAGCGGCCGTCGAAACCGATCAGGGCGCGTGAGGGAAGGTTCAGTTCGCGCCACCACGTCACGTCGGTGACGTCGCCGAAGGTGCAGATCATCGCGATACCGGTTCCCTTGTCGGGCTCGGCCAAGGGGTGTTCCAGCACCGGCACTTCCACGTCGAACAACGGGGTTCGCACGGTGGTGCCGAAGTAGGGCTGGTAGCGCTCGTCGTCGGGGTGGGCCACCATCGCCACGCAACTCGGCAGCAGTTCGGGTCGCGTGGTGTCGATGATCAGGTCACCACCACCGTCGGTGCGGTGGAAGGCCACCTTGTGGTAGGCGCCGGGCACCTCCCGGTCCTCCATCTCGGCCTGAGCGACCGCGGTGCGCTCGTCGATGTCGTACAGCGTGGGGGCGTCCTGCTGATAGGCCTCGCCGCGCGCGAGGTTGCGCAGGAAGGCACGCTGGCTGACGCGGCGTGCCCGTTCGCCGATGGTGGTGTACAGCAGCGTCCAGTCGACGCTCAGACCGAGTCGACGGAAGAGATCCTCGAACGCCTGCTCGTCGATGTGGGTGATCTCGCGGCACAGCTCCACGAAGTTCGGGCGGCTGACGGGGATTGCCCGGTGGTCCTTCGGCACGTCGCCGTTGAACGGCGCTGCGAAGCCGGGGTCGTGCGGCAGCGACGGGTCGCAGCGCACTCCGGTCACGTTCTGCACGCGGCGCTCGGTGGCCAGGCCATTGTCGTCCCAGCCGATGGGGTAGAAGACCTTCTTGCCGCGCATGCGTTGGAAACGGGCGACGGTGTCGGTGTGCGTGTAGCTGAACACGTGGCCGATGTGCAGCGAGCCGCTGACCGTGGGCGGCGGCGTGTCGACGGCGAATACCTCCTCGCGACCCGCGGAACGGTCGAAGCGGTAGGTGCCATCGGCTTCCCACCGCTGCATCCAGCGTGTCTCGATGCCGTCGAGCGACGGCTGCTCAGGAATGTTCGCCATAGGGCCGCAAGGCTACCGAACGCGCCGGTCCCTCCTGTCAGCCCTGCACGGGCAACAGCACTGCGTCGATCACGTGGATGACGCCGTTGGAGGCCTGCCAGTCAGCGCGGACCACCCTCGGGTTGCGGCGCTTCGGGGCCTGGTCCTCCAGCGTCACGCGGTTGCTGCCCTTGGGTGCCTGCACCTTGAACGGCACACCCAGCACGGTGGTGACCGAGGCGCCGTCGGCCTTGCGTGCCATGGCGAAGGTGAGCCTCGCGCCCTTCACCACGTGGTAGCGGATCAGCTGGTCGAACTGCAGGCCGGGCAGTCGCTTGACCGCTTCGAGCAGCTTCGCCTCGTTCACCACCACCTTGCCGGTCACCTCGCGCACGAGGCGACGGAACGCGTAGTCGGCGGGAAGGAACACGGTGAGCGTGCCGGGAGAGGCTGCGGCCTTCACCAACTGCGGGTACTGCAGCACGAGGTGCGCCGCGATGTTGAAGTCGTTGTTGTCGCGGTTGAACGACGTGGCGGACGGGGCCAGAAGCCCGGCGATGGTGGTGGGTGTGGCCGGCGGCGGCGTGGTGGACGCCGGTGCGGTGGTGACCGGTGCGGTGCCGGACGGGGCAGGTGATTCGGCCAATGCGGTCATCGGCAGCAGCACTGCCGCAGCCAGACCGAGCACGAGGCCGGTGCGCGCTGCGGCGCGGATGGAACGGGACATGGGTTCCCCCTCAGCGGGGGGGCGGCCCTGTGGGCCGTCGGTGGTTCGGGGGAAGCCGTGTTCGCCCTTCATATCGGGCACCGGAGCCATTCCAACCCGAAACGCGAACGTCGGCGAGCATCGCAGGCTCGTAGGCTTGCCGTCCATGCTGCACCTGTACGACACGGCCACACGAGAGGTTCGCGAGCTCGCCATGCGCGAGCCCGGCACGCTGAGCATCTACCTGTGCGGCCCCACCGTCTACGGGCCGCCGCACCTCGGCCATGGTCGCGCCACGCTGGTGTACGACGTGCTGCGTCGGTACCTCGAGTGGTCGGGCGTACGGGTGCGACTGGCAAGCAACATCACCGACATCGACGACAGGATCATCGACCGGGCCAACCGCGAGGGCCGACCCTGGCAGGAGATCACCCACAAGTGCGAGACCGGGTGGTTCGACGAAATGGCCAAGTTGGGCGTTGCCCGTCCCACCGACGTGCCGCACGCCACTGAGTTCGTCGACCGGATGGTGGAGATGATCGGCGAACTGGTGTCGCTGGGCAAGGCCTACGCCACCGCCGACGGCGTGTACCTCAGCGTCGAGACGGTCGACGACTACGGCCTGTTGGCCAACCAACGTCTCGAGGATCTGCTGGAGGGCGGTGGCGAGCGTGAGGTCTTCGGCGCGGACCGGAAGCGTCATCCCGCCGACTTCGCGCTGTGGAAGCTGTCGAAGCCGGGCGAGCCGTCGTGGCCGTCGCCGTGGGGCGACGGTCGACCGGGGTGGCACAGCGAATGCGTGGTGATGAGCCTTGATCTGTTGGGTGAGGGCTTCGACCTGCACTGCGGTGGCATGGACCTGAAGTTCCCGCACCACGAGAACGAGCGGGCGCAGGCGGTCGCGCTGGGCAAGCAGTTCGCCAACCACTGGATGCACAACGGGTTCGTGGTCGATGCCGAGGGCGAGAAGATGAGCAAGAGCCTCGGCAACGTCGCCAACCTGCTCGACCTCATGCAGCACTACGACCCGCGGGCGTATCGCATGCTGCTGCTGCAGTCGCACTACCGCGGACCCGTCACCGTGGGCCAGGACAACATCGACGCCGCCGTGAAGTCGCTGGCCGGCCTCGATGCGTTCGCTGCCCGCGCGGCTGAGGTCGCCACGGCAGCGGCCGACGCCGAGGTGATCGCCAGCTTCCGCGAACGCATGGACGACGATCTCGACTCGCCGGCCGCGATGGCGGTGCTGTTCGACACGGTTCGCCGGGCCAACGCGGCCATCGACGGCGGCTCTGCCGATGCGGGTGCGCTGGTGGCTGCGGTGAGCGAGATGTGCTCGGCCGTGGGCCTGGTGCTGAAGGCTGGCGGCGAGGTGCCGGCCGAGGTCGCGGCGAAGGCCGCGGCGCTCGATGCCGCCCGTGCTGCGAAGGATTTCGCTGCCGCCGACGCCCTGCGCGCCGAACTGCAGGCCGACGGCTGGACGGTCGAGACCACCAAGACCGGCACCAAGGTTCGCCGTTGACCCATCCGGGCACCCCGCCACCGCCCGCCCCGCCGGGCCGCCGCCCAGCCCGAACGCCACTGCCCAGCCCGGACGCCACTGCCCAGCCCGAACGCCACCGCCCAGCCCGCCCCACCCGGGCAGCCACCGGCCCGACCCGCCCAGCCCGAACCGTGACGCAGGTACGAAAACGGTCGCCGGCGGACCGTTTTCGTACCTGCGTTGGGTTGATGGCAGCTCAGGCGGCCATCTGCAGTGCTCGTCGGAGGACCGACCCCACCCACGCGGGGCGATCTCGGATGTCGTTGTAGGTGAAGGTGATGACGCGCTTGCCGCGCAGCGTGAGTTCGGTGGTGCGTTCCGCATCGCGCTGAAGTTGCCTTCGACTCGAGTGCGTGCCGTGCCCCGTCACCTCGACGATCAGTCCCCCGGGGAACTCGGCGTCGACGCGAGCGATCGTTCGCCCGTCGCTGCGGTAGCGGATCTGCAGAGCGGGTCGCGGGAGACCTGCCTCCCTGCACAGTCGAAGGAACCAGCGCTCGAGACGGCTCTCACCGCCGGTGTCGACCAAGGCACGAAGGAGGGTGCGACCGCCGTTGATCGCCGCACTGTGTTCTGCGATCACCCTGGTGCGCAGGCGCTGCTCGGACGCCAGGCGCAAGCGGATGGCTGAGTCGATTGCGTTCTCCGTTTCCCGATCGCTGAATCCGAAGAGTGGGGCGTCGATGATCAGCCGCTCGGCTCGAACCACGCGGAACCCATCGATCCGCTGCAGGTCGGTGGTCGGGACGGCGGACTTCGTCGACCGCAGTACGCCACTGGTGGGCCGGTTCCTGTACGCCCGGGGGACCAGCAGTTCGAGTTGGTCACCGTCGAACCCGTCGAGCCCCATCAGCCGAGCGGCCGAGCGACCGGCGACCACCCCCATGCCATGAAGGTCGAGCAGGGCCGCGCTGAGTTCTCGCTGCCACCCGGGCACGCTGCCCGCCAGCGCGTACGACCGGTGGCCGACCGGTTCCAGCCAGCCGGCAGCCTGCCATTTCGCCCGCAGTGACGGGCCGACTCCGGACCTCGCGAGCTGCTGGCTGGAGACGACGGAGTGCTGATGAGAGGCCAGTTCGGCAATGGATCGGTAACGGGTGTCCATGTCGGGAGTGAAGCAGCGGGGTGTCGGAAGGTTGCCAGGGCCGAAGCAGGTGCGGAAACGGTCCGCCGGCGACCGTTTCCCTACCTTCATCGCGTCCGCAGTCGTCGGCCGGCCCGTTGGGCCGCTGGCACTCGGTTGGGCCGCTGGCACTCGGATGGGGTGGGTGGGGTGGGGTGGGTGGGGTAGGTGGTGGGGCTGGGGGTGGGGTGGACTAGAAACAGGGTGTGCCGAACCGATCGTCGACAGGAGCGCGCCCAGCGTTCCCGAAGGGGTACTGGACCATCTGGTCCACCGTGGCCCTCGACCTGATCGGCTTCGGCATCGTCGTGCCGATCCTCGGTGTGTACGCCGAGCGCTTCGGTGCCTCCGGCTATGCCGTCGGTTGGCTGTTCGCCACCTTCTCGCTGGCGCAGCTGGTGTTCTCGCCGCTGCTGGGCCGGCTGAGCGATCGCATCGGCCGCAAGCCGGTGATCGTGATCTCGCTGGTGGGCACGGCCGTGGGCAGTTTCGTGACGGGTGCCGCCGGGGCCCTGTGGCTGCTGTTCCTCGGTCGCATCATCGACGGCGCCAGCGGCGGCAGTCTGGCGGTGGCCCAAGCAGCCGTGGCCGACATCGCCGAGCCGGCGCAGCGCCCCCGACTGGTGGGGATGCTGGGTGCGGCCTTCGGGGTGGGTTTCGTGCTGGGCCCTGCCATTGGCGGCCTCGCGGCGCTCGGCGGCCCGCACGTGCCGTTCTACGTTGCCGGCGCACTTGCCACCGTGAACGCGGTCGCCGCAGTCGTGCGGCTGCCCGAGACCCGCACCACCGCTCCTGCCGGGCGTCGTCGCGGTCTCGCCGTGCCCGAGCGTCGGCCCCTTCGTCGGCTGGCCCTCATCGGGTTCCTCACCACGTTCGCCTTCGTGGCCTTCGAGGCCACGTTCTCGCTGTTCGGCAGCGACCGGTTCAACCTCACGGAAGGCAGCACCGCCGCCGTCTTCCTCGGCATCGGCGTCGTGCTGGTGGGCATCCAGGGTGGCGGGTTCGGTCGGCTGGTCGAGCGGTTCGGCGTGCCGCAGCTCTACGTGGCCGGGCTGGCGGTGCTCGCTGTAGGCCTTGCCGTGGTGGGGCTGGCCCGGGGGTGGCCGCTGCTGGTGCTGGGCCTGTTGCTGGTATCGCTGGGGCAAGGCGTCGCCTCGCCGTCGATCACCGAACTGGTGAACCGCGAGGCCGGCGAGGCGCACCGCGGAGAGGCGATGGGCTTCCAACAGTCGGCCTACGCCGTCGGCCGTGTGCTGGGCCCGCCGCTGGCCGGTTCCGCGTTCGACCGACTGGGCTCGGGCAGCCCGATGCTGCTGGGCGGTGCGCTGATCGCAGTGGCCGCGGTGCTGGTGGTGGCATGGGGTGTGCACCGTCCGGTGACCACCCCCGACGCCTGACCAACTGCGAGACTGGGCGGATGCAGCAAGGGCGGGCGAACAGACCGGCGACGTCGCCGTCGACCCGGCCCGCGATGGGGTACCAGCCGAGCCTCGACGGCGTGCGCGCCCTGTCGGTGGTCGCCGTCATCCTCTACCACGCCGGATTCGGATGGATGACCGGCGGGTTCTTCGGCGTCGAAGTGTTCTTCGTCGTCTCCGGCTTCCTCATCACGTCGCTCCTGATCGAGGAACGCGACCGCAACCGGCGCATCGACCTGCGTCAGTTCTGGGTGCGTCGCTGGCGTCGACTGCTGCCGGCGTTGTTCGCCATGCTGCTGGTGGTGAGCGTGTGGGCCGTGTTCTTCGGCACCGCCGAGCAGCACACCCAACTGCGGCGCGACCTTCCTTGGGGCATCCTGTACCTCGCCAACTGGGGGCAGATCCTCAGCGACACGCCGTACTTCGCAGGCACACCCACGCTCTTGCGTCACCTCTGGAGCCTGGCGGTGGAGGAGCAGTGGTACGTGCTCTGGCCACTGGTGTTCATGGCCATCGCCCTGCGCGGCCGCAGCGACCGGCGGTTGGGCCGCACGCTCGCCGGTGTGTCGCTGGCGGTGATGGTGGCCACCGCGGTGGCACACGTCGGCGGCGTGTCGACCAACTTCCTCTACCTCTCCACGCTGACGCGCAGCACTGGCCTGTTGATGGGTGCGGCCCTTGCCTTCCTGTGGCGCCCATGGCGGGTGACCCGCAGGCCGAGGCCGCAGGCGGGTGCCACCCTCGACGGCGTCGCAGCACTGGCGGTGCTGGTGCTGTTGGGCTCGTTCCTGGTGGGTCACGTGTCGAGCGGGGCCACCTACCTGTGGCAACTGCCGTTGGTGACGTTGGCGTCGACGGCGTTGGTGGCCGCGGTGGTGCACCCGTGGGCCGGCGTGTGCCGACGGGTGTTCGGCAGTCGCCCGTTGGTCGAGGTGGGCAAGCGTTCCTACGGCCTGTACCTGTGGACGTGGCCGGTCAGCCGGGTGTGCGACGCCTACTCGGGCTCGTGGAGCCGGTTCGCCGTGGCGATGCTGCTGGCAGTGCCCCTCAGCGAGGCGTGCTACCGCTGGGTGGAGACACCCATCCGCAAGGGGGCGCTCGGGCGCTGGTTCGCCGACCGGCGAACGCCCGGCTGGGGCACCATTGCCGCCTGCTCGGTGCTCGGCTCGGCCGCCCTGCTGATGCCGCTTGCGGCGTTCTACCGGGGGGCGTCGCCCACCTTCGATGCGGCGGTCGATGCCGGTGGTGGCGATGTGGCGTTCGAACTGCAGCCCGGTGCGCCGACCAGCACGGCGGCCCTGCCGACGGAGTCGACGCTCACCGAGACCTCATCGACGCCAGTGCCGGTGCCGGTCACCTCGCCCACGCTGCCGCGCCGTCTGGTGATCGTGGGTGACTCGATGGCCCACTCGCTGAAGGTGAACCTGCCCGACGGCATCGAGAGCACCTTCACGGCCAGCGACGGCTCGGTGGAGGGCTGCAGTGTCTACGACAGCGGCAAGGCCGTGTCGGCGCGCAACGGCTTCACCCGCTCGTTCAGCGGCTGCACGGGTTGGGAGCAGAAGTGGGCGTCAGCCGCCCAACAGGGCTCCGCCGAGGTGGCACTGGTGGTGCTGGGCGCCTGGGACATGTTCGACGTGCAACTCGACGGCCAGAACCTGCCCTTCGCCGGTGAGGCAAACGACCAGCGCTTCGTGGCCGGCCTGCAGAAGGGCATCGATGCGCTGAGCGCCGTGGGCACGAAGGTTGCGTTGCTGGAGGTGGCCTGCATGCGACCGCAGGACGTGAAGGGCGCGGGGGTGCCCGCCCTGCCCGAGAGGGGCGACGACAGCCGCGTGGCACACGTCAACGACCTGTTGCGTCGCGTGGCCGCGGCGAATCCGGCCACGACCACGTTCCTCAGCGGTCCGGCCGAGTTCTGCACCGACCCCATCGCCAGCGACCTCACCTACCGCTGGGACGGCGTGCATGCCTACAAGCCCGGAGCGAAGCTGACGATGGAGGCGATCGCCGGCCAGCTGCTGGCGATCCCGGTGCCCTGACGACAGGCCGGCCGCGTCGGGCGCCCAGTCGGTGGCCTCAGTCGCGGTGATCGGCCGCGCAGGCCGCGCCACCGCACACGTCGACGAGGGTGTCGTCGAACAGGAACGACGCCTTCTGCACGCGCACGTCGGCATCGGCACGTGGGTCCTCGTGCGAGTCGTCGCCCTCCCTGGGCGGCAGGTTCTCGAACGGGATGGGCGCCATGCCCGAGTCCCAGATCACGATGGCCGACCCGGTCGACGGGTAGACGGTGGACTCGAGCCCCCAACCGGGCTCCTTCTCGTCCCATCGACCGTCGACCGTGAGGGGTCGGTGGATGGTGGCCCCGATGGTGCGTGCCTCGACGAGGGCCGACAACTCGGTGACCTGATGGTCGCCGTAGGCCACGTGCAGCAGCAGTGTCTTCGCCGGGGTGTCGGCGTAGGGGTTCGCCGTCGCGTGTTGCACGTAACCCGCACCCTCGCCACGGTCCCACAGCATCTGCACGATGCCGAAGATCAGGGTGCGGTCGAGATCGTTCGGGTAGGCAGGCTTCATGATCGCCTCGTAGGTGTCGAAGTCGACCGACCGCGGCAACAGCATCGAGTAGTTCATGCCCGTCACGCCGAGCACGGCACGTTCGATGTCGGGTGACACCGCCGCCAGCATCAGGCCCATGATGCCGCCCTGGCTGTTGCCGTCGTAGTCGAGGTGCGAGGTGTCGATCAGTGGGGTGCCGTCGGTCCGCTGGAAGTTGGCGTCGTCAGCCAGGCCACCGGCGCGGGTCATCAGGCGTCCGAGGAAGATCTGGTTCAGCACACCCTGCTGCAGGCGGTCGGCCATGGTGAGGAAGTTGTCCATGTCGGTGAGCGTGACGGCAGCGTTGCCGATGTCGTCCTCGCTCATGCCCGCCCACTTCGTGGCGCAGTGCACCACGTTGTGCTCGTTCGACATCGCCCGCACGTTGCCGGCATCGATCTCGTGGTGGTCGCCCAGCAGGCCGTGGCCGTACTGCACGAGGTGCGCCGGCTCGGTGCCATCCATGGTGGCGACGCTGATGTTGCACACGAACGGTGCCTGCAGCGTGGGGTTCTCGGGGTTCACGGCGGGCAGGTCGTCGAGGCCCTCGCCGGGGTAGAAGAACGAGTTGCCGGGTGACCCGTCACCGGTGAGGAAGTTGGGCACCGTGAACGTGCCGTCGACCTGCAGGGCGATGTTCTCGTCGCTGTCCGGGGTGACCGCCGTGATCGTGAACGCAGGCGCTGCATCGCCGAGGTCGGCGAGCGCGGTGTCGCGGATGTGCAGCATGCGCTCGCTGATGTTCTTGGTGCTGGCAACCGTGAACGACCATGCCAACTGCAGGGTCGAACGGTCGACGCCGGCGTCGACGAGGTGACCGAAGATCGCCTCCATGTCGTTGCGGCGGGCTTCCACCGACTGCACCTCGGTGAGCAGGTTGTCGCGGTAGACGCGGAACACGTCGGACGGTGCGATCTCTGCGCCGCCCGTGTCCTTCAAGCCGCGGAACGCCACCACGTACTGGTGCCCCTCGGGCAGCGAGATGGCGGGTCGCACGGTCAGCAGGCGGTCCGCTTCCTCGACGGCGTGGCTGTCGATCTCGGCCCACAGCGGGATGCGCTGGCCGGCGATCATGTCGTAGAGCACGACCGGCGAGTCGTCTGCCAGCGATGCCCCGATGTCGGTCCACGCGGGCAGGTTCGATGCCGTGGCGTCGAGGTCGGCGAAGTGGGTGAGGATGGGGGTGTTGGGGCTGAAACCGTCGTTTCGGTTCCATTCCTCCGACTCCATCGCCACTCCCTCGGCGGTGGCGGGCATGCCCTCGGCGGGGAACGCCACGCGGATGCCGGTGGGCGTGGCCTGATCGAGCCGGGTGTAGGCGTTGCTGGGGAACGGCAGCAGGCACCTCGTGGCGTCGAGCGGGTCGCAACCCTCCGGTGCACTGTCGACCGCTGCCTGCACGGCCGCGGTGGTGGCGGCGTCGGCCTGCGTGGGTTGCGGCACCGTGGTGGTGGGCGCAGCGGTGGTGGGCGGTGCCGTGCCGGCCGCCGCAGTGGTGGCGGTGCTGTCGTTGCCGCTGTTGCACGCCGCCAGCAGTGCAGCGCACACACCCATCGAGATCAGTTGACGCTTCATCGTTCCCCCTCCGCCCCTGCCGTCACTCTGCCACGGTTCGGAGTGGCGCGGCGCGGTTCGCGTCGCTAGGGTTACCGGCGGGTAACTTCCTGCCCGTCCGTCCTAGCCCACTGCCGACCACACGAGGTGTTTCACATGGCCGACTTCTCCCTCAACGACGACCAACTGCAACTGCAGCAGTGGGTGCACGACTTCGCCGAGAGCGTCATCCGGCCTGCAGGCGAGGAGTGGGACGAACGCGAGGAGTTCCCGTTCCCCGTGGTGCAGCAGGCGGCCGAGATCGGTCTCTACGGCTGGGAGTTCCTGCTCAACGCGTTCGGTGACCCGACGGCGCTGACGCTGCCCGTGGTGGTCGAGGAACTGTTCTGGGGCGACGCCGGCATCGGCATGGCCATCATGGGCTCGGCGCTGGCGGCCGCCGGCATCAGCGGCAACGGCACTCCCGAGCAGGTGATGGAATGGGTGCCGCAGTGCTACGGCGATGCCCAGAAGGTGCAGTTGGGCGCGTTCTGCGTCAGCGAGCCCGATGCAGGCTCCGACGTCAGCAGCCTGCGCACCCGTGCGGTCTACGACGAGGCCAATGACGAGTGGTTGCTGAACGGCACCAAGGCGTGGATCACCAATGGCGGTATCGCCGACGTCCACGTGGTGGTGGCTGCCGTGGAGCCCGAACTGAAGGGCCGTGGTCAGGCCAGCTTCATCGTGCCCCCTGGCACGAAGGGCCTGAGCCAGGGCCAGAAGTACAAGAAGCACGGCATCCGTGCATCGCACACGGCCGAGGTCGTGCTCGACGATGTGCGCGTGCCGGGGCGCTGCCTGCTCGGCGGCAAGGAGAAGCTCGACGCCAAGCTGGCCCGTGCCCGCGAGATCGGCCGCAGCGGCGAGAAGCAGCCTGCCATGGCCACCTTCGAGGCCACCCGCCCCACGGTGGGTGCCCAGGCGCTGGGCATCGCCCGTGCCGCCTACGAGTATGCGCTGCAGTACGCGAAGGAGCGCCACACCTTCGGCAAGCCGATCATCCAGCACCAGGCGATCGCCTTCAAGCTGGCCAACATGGCCACCGAGATCGATGCCTCGCGCCTGTTGATCTGGCGCGCAGCGTGGCTGGGCCGCAACGGCGGCTTCAAGAACAGCGAGGGCTCGATGAACAAGTACAAGGCCAGCGAGGTGGCCGTGCGGGTCACCGAGGACGCCATTCAGATCCTCGGTGGTTACGGCTACACCCGTGAGTACCCCGTCGAGCGCTGGCACCGCGACGCGAAGATCCACACGATCTTCGAAGGCACCAGCGAGATCCAGCAGCTGGTGATCGCCCGTGCGATCAGCGGCATGCACATCGAGTGACACTCGAGCCGGCGAGGACACTCGGCGAACTTCCGTGACCACTGGCCCCGAGAGCAGTCGTTCTCGGGGCCAGTGACGGGAAGGCTCAGCCGCCGTGTGCGCCTGTCGTGGTCTCGGTGCTGTCTCCGTGGCCGTGTGCGGCGACCGTGGTCTCGGTGCTGTCTCCGTGGCCGTGTGCCTGGCCGTGTCCGCCTGCCTCGGGCACCGACACGTTCGGATCGGCAGCCACCTCACCCTTGAAGCCCTTCACGATGAGGTCATGGTTGTGCTGGAACACCGCCAGCAGGTCGAGGTCCTCACCCGGGTAGTTGATGAGTTGCAGACGCGGCGTGCCCTCGGCCTCGAACGCCTGGCCGCCGGGGACGTGGAAATTGTCGAAGATGAGTGTTGGCTGCAGTTCCATCAGGCCAGCCAAGTCGCCGGCCGACATCGGCTGTGGGCCGAACGTGCCTGCGGAGGTGGCGCCAGCCCAGTCGGCCCAGTACGCCATGAAGACCTGGGACACGATCACTGGTGCGGTGTCGGGTGCGCTCGCGGCGGCGTCCTTGCCGAGCTCGTCGATCGATGCCAGGAACTCGTCGAGGTTGGAGCGTGCGGCATCCTCTGTGCCGATCTCCGCAGCGAGACGCATCACTTCGGATTCGATGGAGGCAGCGGTGTTCTCGAGGGTGAGCGGGAAGATGACGGTGTCGCCACCTGCCGCTTCCACGAGGCGCTTGGCGAAGCTTTCGAACTCGGCATACACCACGATGTCGGCGTCGGCCGCAGCCACCAGGTCGGACGGCTTGGGGTCGTAGTCCGGCGGGTGCAGCACCGACGTGGGTGCGATGACGGTGATGTCGCTTGCGCCGGCGAGCTTGGCCAGTGCGCCGGTCCACGTGGTGGACGCGACCACCTTCACGTCGACGATCTCCCCGGCCGCCGCCGTGGTCTCGGTTGCGGCGGTGTCGGCAGCGTCGTCACCGCACGCAGCGAACGTGAGCGCCGCGGCAGCAACGAGCGACACGACCTTGGCAATGCGTGATGTCCTCAATGGATGGTTCCTTTCGTGGTGGGACGACGTCCCGGGATGATGGGTAGATAGGTGGCGAGGGCGATCAGCGCGACGGTGATCACCAGCACTGGGCCGGGCGGCTGATCGAGCCACAGGGCGACGATGAAGCCGATGCCGTTGCCCACCACGCCGACGGCGATGGCCCAGGCCACCATCGACGTGAACGAGCGGGCCAGGTTGCGGGTGGCGACGGCAGGCAGCAGCGTGACCGCGTCGACCAGCAGTGCGCCGGTGAGGCGGATCGAGCCGGCGATGGCGACGGCGGTGAGTCCGAGGCAGGCGACAGTCAGCGCACCCACGCCGATGCCCGCGCAGATGGCGGTCTCACGATCGAACAGCAGCAGACCGATGGCGCGTCGGCGGGCGAAGAACAGCCCGAGTACGGCGAGGGTGATGACGAGCAGCAGGATCACGTCGCTAGGTCGCGTTGCGAGGATGGAGCCCCACAGCAGTTCGAACGCGCCCGTGGCGTTCACGCCGGAGATGCTCAACACCAACAGGGCCGCAGCGATGGCGAGAGTCATGAGTAGGCCCATCGGACCCGACAGCCCACCGGGTCGCCCGGCGAGCGGCGCGAGCGCCATGACGGCGATGGCCGACACCGCCACGGCACCGACAACTGGATCGAACCCGAACACGAGGCCCAGTGCGACCCCGAGCAACGCAGTGTGCATGACGGCGAAACGCACGGGGATGACGTCGAGCCCGACCATCAGCACGCCCACCACGGGAAGACCGATGCTGGCGATCAGCAACGCAAGTGCGCTTCGCCGCACGACGGGCAGGTCGAACAGCGCCCACATGTCGGTGGTGGCGAGGAACGTGCTCATCGCACGACCTCGCGCACGCGGCCGGCAGCCATCTCCATCACTCGGTCGGCGCCGTCGGCCACTGCGGCGTCGTGGGTGACCACGATCGACGTGACAGGAACCCGGGTGAGGAGTTCGGCCACCGCATCGCGCGTGTCGAAGTCGAGCGCCGAGGTGGGCTCGTCGGCCAAGAACACCTTTGCCCCAGCAGCCACGTGGCCGAGCCCACGGGCGAGGTACACCCGTTGCAGTTGCCCACCCGAGAGCGTGTGCAGCGGCCGTTCCTCGAGGTGGTCGACGCCCAGTCGATCGGCGGCGTCGAGCGAGGCCGCGTAGTCGCCGCTCGATTCGAGCAGCTCGCGCACCAGCAGCGGGAAGCGACCGACCGCAGGACGCTGCGGCACCCAGGCCACGATCTCGCGTCGCGCACGCCACGACCGCCGGTCGAGCGCGACGCGTTCGTCGACGGTGACGGTGCCCGTCGCGGGCACCAGCCCGAGCACGCAGCGCAGCAGGCTGCTCTTGCCGGCGCCGTTCGGACCGGTGATGGCCACCCGCTCACCGGCTGCGATGTCGAGGCACACGTGGTCAACGGCCACGGTCGAGCCGAGGCGGCAGACGAGGTCGTCGATGTGCACCCGCGCCGACGTGGCGACGGCGCGCGAGTCCACGTGTCGCTGGTTCGTCATGCGTGAACAGTCGCTCGTCGCCCCCGAAAGGTTCCCGACGATGTGCGGTTTGTCCGGGGTTCGACCGGAAGCCCCGGCCGAGTCCGGCGTGTTTCAGCGACCACCTGGGGCGAGGTCCAACAGCGTGCCGTCCGGCCCGCCGAGCACGATCGTCAGCCCGAGCGCCCGCGCCGCTGCGTCGAGCTCGGCGTCCCACCAGAACGGATCGGCCACCACGTAGCGCACGCCGCGGGCACGCAGTTCGGTCACGGTGTCGGCGGAGGGGAACGCCGCCATGCGAATGCGCATGTCGCGGTCGCCGGCGGGGAAGAACCCCGTGTAGCCGTTCACGAGCGGCTGCCCGTGGCCGAGGGCCTGCAGCATCCAGCCGGCGGTCGGTTCGAACACCTCCACCGGCCGATCGACGGGCATGGGCATCATCGCCACGGCGTCGCCGGGATGATCGGCCAGCCAGTGCGCCCACACCGTGTCGGTGTCGGGCAGCGCGGCGATGGGTCCCGAGCCGAGGCGCAGCGTGCCCACCACGGTCACCATCGCGACCGCCAACGTCGGTCGGGCCCACCGGCTGCGGGTCGCCCACCAGCGGCTGAGCGCCGGTGCGGCCAGCACGGCCGCGAGCACCTGTGCGAGGGCAACGGCACGGAACGGTGAGCGCATGCGGGCCACCATGCCGACGTGGTCGACCAGCCAGCCGTACGGGCGGAAGACGCCCACGCCGAGGTGCATGCCGAGCGAGAGCAGCAGCGCCATCGCGGACAGCGCGACGAGGAACCACGTGGTGCGCTGCCGGCGGGTGATCGCCACGCTCGCGAGCGCGAGCGCCACCAACGCAGTCCCCGGCCAGTTGACGCCGCCGGGCAGGAGGTCGCTCCACCGCGCCGACCCGGCGGCGATGGTTTCGTCCGTCCAGCGGGTCGACGACAGCACATGCTGCTGCCGTATCGCGAACGGCGCGGCGATGGCTGCGAACACGGAGCCGCCGAGGACGACGCCGAGCACGCGCCGGCGCCACTCCTCTGCCCAACTGCGCCGCACCAACAGTGGCGCGGCCAAGGCGCTGGCCAGAGCGAACAGTGCGGCGTGGTACGAGCAGGTGAGGAACCCAAGCCCGAGGCTCGCCCCGGCGGCGACTGCCCGACCCAGCCTCGGTTCGTCGGTCCAGGCCAGCACACGGTCGATGGTGAGCAGCACAGGCCACAGCATCAGCAACTGCAGCACGCCCAGTTGGTCGAACAGGAATGGCACGGTCTGCGCGGCGATGCCGGCCAGCAGGGCGGCCATCGTGCCCGCGCCGAGGCGGCGGGCGAGCCGGTTCGCACACAGCCCGTTCAGAGCGAGGGCCAGCAGCACGATCAGCCCGTATGCGGCCGTCGCGCTCACCAGTCGGTCGAGCACACCGAACAGCAGGCCAGTGGCGGGTTGCAGTTCGCTGCGCGCGTACGAGCCGGGCAGCGGGTGGAAGATGGGCGCGTCCCACCAGGCGTCCCAGCGCCAGGGCAGCTGGCGTGCAGTCCAGCGCAGGCTCCACAGGTTGAACCACGGCACGGTGGCCACCGGTTCGCGGCCCATCGGCAGCCCGTCGCCGAGGTGCGCGACGAGCGGCCACGTGGTGATCACGGCCACCAGGCCGTGCACACCGGCACGTACCCACGCGCTCGAACGTGCGAGCACGCGCACCGTCACGGCGTGGCTGCGATCACCAGCAGCGAGCCGAGCGCGAGGCACAGGCACTGCGCCTGGAACAGCGTCTCGCGGGTGCGTGGCAGGCGGGTGCGCAGCACGCCGGCGGCGAGGCCGGCGGTGGTGAGCACGCCCGCGGCCAGCGCAGTCATCACCCACACCGGCGACGTGACGCGCATTGCCAGCACGGCGCACACGGTCATCAGCACCACCATGCTCAGCGAGCGCACCGCGTGCATGGTGCGGTTCGGTGCCACCGGCGCGGTGACCGGGGTGAACCCCACGTCGACGCCGAGCATCGCCGTCGCGTCGGCGCGGCTGATCACCTCGTGCGGCGTGCGGTCGGCGCATCGGCTGCACACCGAGTGCCACACCTTGCCGCGGCGCACGTGCGTGGCGGGTCGGCGGCAGCGGTCGCAGTGGCCGGGAAACAGCATGGCTAGCACGGTCTGCTGTTCGCCGCGCATGCCGCGCTCGTGCTCCACCACCGTGCCGCCGAGCTCCACTTCCAGCACCACAGATCGGGGATGGTGCTCGGTCACGTCAGTCAACTCGTCGAGATCGGGCACGGCGTAGAACCCGCACGTGCAGCCCGGCTCGGGGGCGATGTGCGACGAGCGATGGCACTCGGCGGTGGCGGTGTGGCGATGGTCGTAGCCGCGTCGCCAGTACTTGCCGGAGGGGTGCACGCGCGGGCTGTCGGCGCCGCGCACCTCGGCGAACTTCCAGCCGCGCAGCGGCTCGTCGATCTCCTCGACGGGCAGGTGGGGAATGGTGGACATGGTGGCGTCAGCGCACCGGCTGTGCGGCCGGCGCTTCGTGCGGCACCATCGGCGCGGGCACGAACGGCTGGACACGGACGACTCGAACTGGCTTCCCGATCTTCGACATGGAAGCGAGGTCGTTGCGAGCGCCATCGCGGTTCCCGCGAATCGGCGAGTCGGGCGCGGAAGGGCCGATCGACCTACCCGAGCGGACGAAACTCGGATTGCCGGGAACTCAGGGCGCGTCGAGAACGACATCGATGTCGCTATGCGTACAACCCTGATGGCATCCCTCCTCGCCGGGTCGCTGGTCCTCGCCGCGTGCGGCAGCGACTCCGACTCGGCCACAACCACTGCCGCCCCCGAGACCACCGCTGCGGCGGTCGAGACCACCGCGGTCCCCGAGACCACCGCGGCCCCCGAGACCACCGAAGGCGGGCACGGTGATAGCTCCACCGTCTACCCGCTCACCATCGACAACTGCGGCTACGAGCTCACGTTCGAGAAGGCCCCCGAGCGGGTGCTCATCCTCAACGGCACCTCGGTGGCCGAGGTGGAGACGTTCATCGCGCTCGGTCTCGAGGACCACATCCTCGCCAACAGCCAGAGCTACGGGCAGTCCGACGTGGAGGGCATGGTCGAGAAGATCGCCGCGCTTCCCACCGGCGGGCTCACCCTGAACGAGAGCTTCGAGGTGCCGAAGGAGCAGACCCTGGCGCTCGAGCCCGACCTGGTGATCAGCACGTGGTCGGGCGGGTTCAGCGAGTCGATGGGCTCGGTCACCCGCGAAGAGCTCCAGTCGCTCGGCATCAACAGCTACGTCACGCCGGTGAACTGCGCGTACGGAAACGAGAACCCGCGTCCAGAGGACCAGGCCATCTACGACAACCAGACCTATGAGGCGTCGTTCCAGCTGGTGGAGGAGATCGGCATGATCTTCGACGTGCAGCACGAGGCCGAGCACTTCCTCGAGCACGCCCGTGAGGAGATCGCCGCCATCGAGCCTGCCGGTGAGGACCCCGCCAAGGTGCTCGTCGCCTACCCGGGCATGGGTGTGTCGGCCGAGGTGCCGATGGTGTTCGCCGGCCCGCTGATCGACAGCATCATCGAGGCGGCCGGTGGCGTGAATGCGTTCGATGGCGTGCCGTCGTTCAACGACGGTGCGTCCATCAACGCCGAGGCGTTGGCCGCGGCCGACGTCGACGTGCTGATGGTGGGCCTGTTCTTCCCGGGTGAGAGTGCCGAGGACTACGCGGCCGCCATCTTCGCCCAGTACCCCCAGTGGGACGCGGCGAAGAACAACGCGTTCGTCGCCGTGAGCGACAGCTTCTACCTCGGGCCGTACAACGCGGTCGGCATCAAGAAGATCGCCGACGCGATCGCCGCACTTGGCTGACGCAGGTCTCCCAAGGCGAAGCCCCCACCTCAGGAGCGGTGGGGGCTTCGTCGCGCTCCTCGTCGGGCTGACGGTGGTGCTGGTGGCGGCGTTGGTCGTCGGTATCAGCATCGGCACCGTGACCGTGCCGCTCAGCGAGGTGTGGACCGTGGTCGGTTCGCACCTCGGCTGGAACGACGCCACGGTGAGCGCGGCGCGCGACCAGATCATCTGGGACTTCCGCACCTCCCGGGTGCTGTTGGCCGCGGTTGTCGGCGCGGCGCTCAGCATCGCGGGCGCGTGCCTGCAGGTGTTGGCCCGCAACGGCCTGGCCGATCCGTACATCCTGGGTGTGTCGTCGGGTGCGGCGTTGGGTGCGGTGTTGGTCATCACCGCAGGCTCGGCAGCGGCCGGCGGTCTCGGCGTCAGCAGCGCCGCGTTCGTGATGAGCATCGTCACGCTGCTGGTGGTGTTCGCGTTCGCGCAGCGATCGGGCCAGGTGGGGCCGACGCGACTGGTGTTGGCCGGTGTGGCGGTGAGCTATCTCGCCACGGCGATCACCAGCTTCCTGCAGCTCTACGGGGACCCGCTGGCCATCCGCGGCACGATGTTCTGGATCCTCGGCTCCCTGCAGAACGCACGTTGGGGTGACCTGGGCATCCCGGCGCTGGCCATCGCGGTGTGCTCCGTGTGGTTGCTCGGTCGGGCGCGGGCCATGAACGTGCTCGCCACGGGCGACGACACCGCAAGCGCGCTCGGTGTCGACGTCAACCGGTTGCGCATCGAGTTGCTCGTCATCACCTCGTTGCTCACGGCCACGGCGGTCAGTGTCGCCGGCGGCATCGGCTTCGTCGGGTTGATGATCCCGCATGCGGCTCGGTTCGTGGTCGGGCCCGATCATCGCCGCCTGCTGCCGGTCTCGGCGTTGGTCGGCGCGATCTTCATGGTGCTCGTCGATCTGCTCAGCCGGGTGGTCGATCGCCCCAACGAGTTGCCGGTGGGCATCTTCACTGCGGCCATCGGCGCACCGTTCTTCCTGCTGCTGATGCGGCGAGCGGGCCGAGGTGCGGCATGAGGGTGGAGGTGCGCGACGTGTCGGTCACCATCGACGGCCACCACATCCTCCGCGGTGTCTCGACGGTGGCCGAACCCGGTCGATTCCTGGGCATCGTCGGCCCGAACGGGTCGGGCAAGAGCACGTTGCTGCGCACGCTGTACCGGTCGGTGCGTCCCGACGAGGGCACCATCCTCATCGGCGGCGACGACGTGTGGGCCACGCTCACCGCCCGCCAGGCGGCGCAGCGGCGGGCCATCGTGGCGCAGGACTCGGCACTCGACTTCGACTTCAGCGTGGCCGACGTGGTGGCCATGGGGCGGGCGCCGCACAAGTCGATGTTCGCCCGCGACACCAACGACGACCACCACATCGTGGAGGAATCGCTCGACGCCGTGGGTATGGCTTGGGCCGCGCCACGCCTGGTGGCCACGCTGTCCGGTGGCGAACGTCAGCGGGTGTACCTCGCCCGTGCACTGGCACAGCGCGCGCCGGTGCTGGTGCTCGACGAGCCGACGAACCATCTCGACGTACGTGCACAACTGGACTTGCTCGAGTTGGTGCGGTCGTTGGGCCTCACCACCATCGCCGCTCTGCACGATCTCGATCACGCGGCGTCGTACTGCGATGCGATCACCGTGCTGCGCGGAGGGCGCACCGTCGCACATGGCCCGCCGACCGAGGTGCTCACCCCGACGCTGGTGCACGACGTGTTCGGCGTGCGTGCGCACCTCGGCGAACATCCCCTCACCGGCCGCCCCCACATTACCGTCGCCCCTGCCGACACCATCGTCTCCACGAGGAGGACTCCATGAAGATCGCCATCCTGCTGTACCCCGGCTTCACCGCGCTCGACGCGATCGGGCCGTATCACGCCATCGCCGGTACACCCGGCTACGAGTTCTCGTTCGTCGCCGAACGTCCGGGCCCGGTGGGCAACGGTGGATCGTTCACGATGGAGGCCCAGGTGGGTATCGACGAGCTCGACGTCGTCGACGTGCTGCTGGTGCCCGGCGGCCTGGCCGCCATCGAGCTCGCCGAGTCGGGCGGGCCGCTCATCGACTGGATCCGCCACGTGCACCCGAACACGCAGTGGACCACGTCGGTGTGCACCGGCGCGTTGATGCTGGGTGCGGCCGGGGTGCTCGACGGGTTGAACGCAACGACGCACTGGTACTGCATGGACGACCTGCCGAAGTACGGCGCCACGCCGGTGCACGAACGCGTGGTGCCGCACGGCAAGGTGATCACCGCCGCGGGAGTGTCGGCCGGCATCGACATGGGGCTGCTCTTGGTGGAGCAACTGGCCGGAACGCAGTACGCGCAGGCGGTGCAGCTCGACATGGAGTACGACCCAGCCCCGCCGTTCAACAGCGGTCACCCGCGCAGTGCTCCACCCGAGGTGTACTCGTTCGTGAAGGGCATGTACGACCAGATGCTCAGCCGCTGACGCGGCGAGGTGTCAGAAACTCTGTTGATGCAGCCCCATCGGGTGGCGGGACGGTTGGGCGTGCGGCAACCACCGCTGGGACACTGGCCCGATGGACAGCCGTACCAAACCGTGCGCCTCGTGCGGTCGGGTCATCACCTGGCGGCGGGCGTGGGCGCGGAACTGGGACGACGTCAAGTACTGCAGCGACCACTGCCGATCGCGTCGGGTGACGTCGGTCGACGAGCAGTTGGCCGCGACGATCCTCGGTCTGCTCGAACGACGGGCCCTGGGTGCCACCATCTGTCCCAGCGAGGCGGCGCGAGTGGTCGGCGGCGATGGCTGGCGCGACCTGATGGAACCGGCGCGTGCTGCGGCGCGACGTCTCGTGGCGCAGGGTGAGGTGGTGATCACCCAGAGCGGTCGAGTGGTGGACCCATCGACCGCCAAGGGGCCCATCCGGGTGCGTCGCACCCGGATGGATGGGCCACCACTCGACTGAGAACCACCTGTTCACGCCGCATGTCCGGACGGTTCAAAGGTTCCTCACAGGTCCGCGTCAGGTGACTCTCAGGTCTTCCTCAGCAACCCGTCAGGGCACACGATCATCATCGCCCCATCACCACCGAGATGGAGGCAGTCATGTACAGGTTCGAACGGGAGTCGAATCACACAAATGCGGATCGTCGTCACCAACGTCGCGTCCGCCGATGGGCCAGTGGTCTGGCGGTGGCACTGCTCGTGCCACTCGTGGCCCCGATGCAGATGGGGGCCAACGCAGCGCCCATCGGTCAGGGCTTCGAGTTGAATGCCGCAGACCTCCGCTTCATCCTGCAGCAGATCAAGATCGCCGAACACCACGTGGCGAACACCACGGCGGAGACCGGTCCCTGTGGAGCCCTCATCGGCTCCAACCCCAACCAGATCCCCGCCGGCGGCGTCGGTGTGACGCTGCCCTGGGGTCTGCGCACGGTCGACGGCAGTTGCAACAACATCGTCGCGAACCAGTCCCGGTTCGGCACGTCCGATGAGAGGTTCCCGCGACTGGCCCCCGCCGAGTGGCGGGCGAACTACCCGAAGACGCCGGCGAGTCCGGCCCCCATCCAGGATCGCTCGCCCCGGGTGATCAGCAACCTGATCGTCGACCAGTCGGTCAGAAACCCCGCCGCCGTCGAGGTAGCGGGGCCCGCTGCGGTGCCGGATGCCGAGGGCAACCTCGTCATCCTCAACTCCGCGCCCGACGGAGGGCTTTCGGCTCCCTACAACTCGTGGTTCACGTTGTTCGGACAGTTCTTCGACCACGGCCTCGACCTGGTCAGCAAGAACAGCGCGTACGGCACGGTGATGATCCGCCTGAACCCGGACGACCCGCTCTACAACCAGGGCCCCAACGTGATGTTCCTGACCCGGGCGGTGAAGGACGCCAACGGCGATTCGCCCAACCAGACCACGTCGTGGGTGGACCAGAGCCAGACCTACGCGTCGAACGCCTCGCATCAGGTGTTCCTGCGCGATTACGTGCTGACCGCCGGGCGGCCCGTCGCCACGGGCCACCTCATCGAGGGCCCGGGCAACGGCATGGCCGACTGGGCACGCGTGAAGCAGCAGGCTCGCGAGGTGCTGGGCATCGCGTTGGCCGACACCGACGTGTTCGACATCCCGATGGTCGTGGCCGACGCCTACGGCAACTTCGTCCCCGGCCCGAACGGCTTCCCGCAGTTGGTGCAGACGAATGGCACCCTGATGGAGGGCAACCCCGCAGCGCCGATCTCGACCGCCACGGCGCAGCGCATCGGCCACGCGTTCCTCGACGACATCGCGCACCACGCGGCACCTGGCGGCGGCAAGACCGCCGATGTCGACACGGTGCCGAACCCGCCGTTCAGCTCGAACACCGTCTATGACAACGAACTGCTGGACCGCCACTTCATCGCCGGTGACGGACGGGTGAACGAGAACATCGGTCTCACCGCAGTGCACCACATCTTCCACAGCGAACACAACCGACTCGCCGACGAGATCAAGCTCCAACTGGAGCAGTCGGGTGAGTTCACGGCCGCGGAGTTGGCCGAGTGGCAGACCGCCAACCCCGCCAGTGGTTTCGACTACTTCGAGCGCCTCTTCCAGGCGGCCCGCTTCGTGACCGAGATGCAGTACCAGCACCTCGCGTTCGAGGAGTTCGCCCGCAAGGTGCAGCCGATGGTGAACCTGTTCGGTGAGGGTGGCACCGGCTACCACACCGACCTCGACCCCCGCATCGTGGCGGAGTTCGCCCACGCCGTCTACCGCTTCGGCCACTCGATGCTGAATGAGACGGTCGACCGCACCACCCCCGAGGGGGTGACCGACAACATGCTGTTGCTCGATGCCTTCCTGAACCCGGTGTCGTACTTCGACGGTGAGACCGACGCCGGCCAGGCGGCCGGCAACATCATCCGCGGCATGACCCGCCAGGTCGGCAACGAGATCGACGAGTTCGTCACCGAGGCGTTGCGCAATGACCTCGTCGGCCTGCCGCTCGACCTTGCGGCCCTGAACATCGCCCGCGGCCGTGAGTCCGGGGTGCCGACGCTGAACTCGTTCCGCCGCACCATCTTCACCCGCACGGGTGACAGCGGTCTGGCGCCATACGCGAGCTGGAACGACTTCGGCACCGGGCTGCGGAACATCGCGTCGTTGCCGAACTTCATCGCCGCCTACGGCACGCACCCGACGATCACCGGCACCACCACGGTGGCCGGCAAGCGTGCTGCTGCGCAGGCACTGCTCGACGCTGCTGCGAACCCGGTCTTCCTATCGGATGAGCCGACCGCCGAGGAGCAACAGGCCTTCAATGCACACATCAATGCCGTCGCCTTCCTGGAGTCCGCGCCCGGCACCGCCTACGCCAGCCTGGCGAGTGGTGCCACCACCACTGGCGTCGATGCGATCGACCTGTGGATGGGCGGCATCGCCGAACGCCAGCAGGTGTTCGGCGGCCTCCTCGGCTCGACGTTCAACTTCGTGTTCGAGTACCAGATGGAGAGCCTGCAGGACGGTGACCGGTTCTACTACCTGTCCCGCACTGCCGGCCTCAACCTGCTGACCCAACTCGAAGGCAACTCGTTCGCCGAGCTGATCATGCGCAACACCGACGTCGAGGGGCTGCCGGCCGACTCGTTCTCGACCCCGGCCTACGTGTTCGACCTCTCGAAGCAGAACGCTTCCGGGCCGATCGTCGACGACCCCGCCACCGAGTACGACGAGCGGACCCTGCTGATCCGCGAGGCCAACGGCACCATCCGTTACCTCGGTGCCGAGCACGTGGTGTGGAACGGCTCGGAGCGCGCGGACCGCGCTCGCTCGAGCGAGGGCGACGACACCTTCCGCGGCAACGTCGGCAACGACGTGTACGAGGGCGGCGACGGCAACGACCACATCATCGGTGGCGAGGGCGAAGACATCATCACCGACCTGTTCGGCGACGAGATGATCAAGGGTGGCCCCGGCAACGACACCATCTCGTCAGGCCGCGGCTTCGGCGGCGACCTGGTGCTGGCGGGTTCCGGCCACGACTTCGTGATCGGTGGCAACGACGCGACCGAGACCATCGCCGGCCCCGGCAACGACTTCATCTTCGCCGGCGACGACCTCGACACCGTGTTCGGTGACGAGGGCGACGACTGGATGGAAGGTGGCCGTGGACCGTTCGCCCTGCTGCAGGGTGACAGCGGTGCCCCGTTCCAGGACGACCCCAACGAGTTCGGCCACGACGTGCTGTTTGGCTGGGGCGGCGAGCAGGACTACGACGCAGAGGGCGGCGACGACATCATGTTCGCCGGCCCCGGCATCCAGCGTGCCGAGGGCATGCGCGGCTTCGACTGGGTCACCCACCGCGGCGACCCCGTGGCCGGCGATGCCGACATGTCGTTCACCGGACTGCTGGCGCCCGCAGTCGACACCAACCGTGACCGGTTCGACATGGTCGAGGGCCTGTCCGGCTGGTTCCGCAACGACGTGCTGCGCGGTGACAATGGCAACTCGGTCACCATGGTGGGCCACGAACTGGACAGGGCGGGCATCGACCGCATCAGTGGTCTGAGGGAGGTGTTGGACGGGGTCCCCGGCCGCCGTGGCAACCGCTTCACCGGCGGCAACATCATCCTCGGTGGCTCGGGCAGCGACATCATCGAGGGGCGCGGCGGCGACGACGTGATCGACGGTGACCGTTGGCTCGACGCGCAGCTGCGCACCCCCACCAACACCGTCGACAACCTGCTGCCGCTGCGGTCGCGGGTGCTGTCGGGCCAGTTGAACCCGGGCGACATCCAGATCGTGCGCTCGATCAAGGTGACGCCGTTCGACACGGCGATCGACACCGCGGTGTACAGCGACGTGCGCGCGAACTACGACATCCGCCATCTCGGCAACGGCGTCGTGATCGTCGAGCACGTGGGTGGCACCCTGGCCGACGGGCTCGACACCCTGAAGAACATCGAGGTGCTGCGGTTCGCTCCGACGCCAGGTGACGTGAGCTCCAGCAACTCGGTGTCGCTGCCCAACGTGTTCAACTTCCCGGCCGAGGGCCTGGTGACGATCACCAACACCAGTCGCACCGACGTCGACAACGTGAGCCCGACGGAGAACGACGTGCTGTCGGCCGCCGTCACGGTGGTCGATCGCAGGGGTCCGCTCACCAGCCCCATCACGCTGGTGTGGCAGGTGCTCACCGGTGGCGGCTGGGTGAGCGTGGGCAATGGCACGACGCTCACCCTTGGCGATGCCCACGTGGGTCTGCCCGTGCGGGCAGTGGCAACGTTCTCCGATGCTCAGGGCACGAACACCCAGTTCGACAGCTTCGAGACCGCTGCGGTCGTGAACGTCGACGACCCGACCACCGGCGGGCCCGTGCTGAGCGACCTCGCCCCGACCGTCGGCTACGAACTGAGCGTCGACCTCAGCAGCATCGCCGATGACGACGGCCTGCCCGCCGTGCTCGGTGTGCAGTGGCTCGCCAATGGCGTGGCGATTCCCGGTGCCACCAGCACCGTGTTCACCCCGCAGCAGGCCCAGGTCGGCCGCACCCTGTCGGTGCAGGTGTCGTTCACCGACCTGCACGGCACCCCGGTGCAGTTGCTGAGCGGCTCGACGGCTCCGGTCACAGTGCCGATGCCGGCGATCACGCTCAGCGCAACGACGTTGAATCTGGGAAGCCGGGCAACCGGCGCAACGCCCGGTACGGCCCAGGTGCTGATCGGCAACACCGGCAGGGGCGACTTGGTGATCGGCTCGATCACGCTCACGGGTGCGAATGCCGCTGTGTTCAGCCTGCAGCACACGTGCTCGGTGATCCTGCCCGGCCAGTCGTGCGGAGTCGGCGTGAGCATGTTGACCACCGGCGCACTCGGGTTGCGGCAGGCGACGATCGTCGTGGCATCGAACGACCCCGGTGGGAACCGGAACGTCGCGGTGAGCGGCACGCTCGTGGCCAACACCCCGGCGACGGGCGCGCCGACGATCGACGACACCACCCCCATCGAGGGTCAGGTGCTGACGGCTTCGCCGGCGGGCATTGTCGACGCAAACGGCATGGCGAACGCGACGTTCACCTACCGCTGGCAGCAGACCACCTCCCCCGCCTCGAACAACTTCGTCGACATCGCCGGAGCCACGTCCGGCACGCTGAGCCTCACTCAGGCCCAGGTGAACCGACGGGTGAGGGTGATCGTCGGTTTCGTCGACGATGCAGGGAGCAACGAGTCGCGGACGTCGGCCGCCACCGAACTGGTGGGCGACGTGTTCATCGGAACCGACGCAACCGAAGTGTGGGACGGCACCGGCAGTGACGACCAGGCCTTCGGCAACGGGGGCAACGATCTCCTCCGCAGCCGCGGTGGCGCCGACCTGCTGCGTGGTGACGGTGGCGACGACAACGTGCAGGGCGGCGACGGCGACGACGTCGTGCTGTTCGATGGCGTCGGCGCCGGTGTCGACTTCATCGACGGTGGTGCGGGCAATGACCGCATCGAGGCACAGTCGACTGGCACGGTGATCGGTCTCCGAACTCTGTCGGCCATCGAGAGCATCCTCTCGGGCGGCTTTGCCGGCGTGATCATCCGCAGTTCGGCCTTCGCGGACACCCTCAACTTCACCAGCGTGACGCTGAGCGGCATCGAGCGCATCGAGGCCGGTGACGGCAACGACACCATCACCGGGTCGCTGCTGGCCGACTGGATCCTCGGCCAGGCGGGGGGCGACACCCTTGCCGGTGGTGCCGGCGACGACGTCATCAGCGGCGGCATCGGCCCTGACCTGATCACCCCGGGTGCAGGCAACGACGTGCTGGTGATGGTTCCCGGTGACGGAACCGACCGGGTCAACGGCTTCGACGCCGGCCCGCCCGGTGGTCAGGACCTCATCGACCTGAGGGGCTTCGGCATCACCGCCGCTTCGTTCGGCACTCGTGTGACCATCATCAACTCGGCTGGTAGTGCGCAGGTGACGATCTCCACGCCGGGCCAACCGTTGGTGCGGGTGACTCTCCTCGGCACCCCTGTGGCAGCCATCGACATGACCGACT
Source organism: Actinomycetota bacterium (assembly GCA_046082485.1). Taxonomy (GTDB): domain Bacteria; phylum Actinomycetota; class Acidimicrobiia; order Acidimicrobiales; family Ilumatobacteraceae; genus UBA668. The sequence continues at coordinate 13,798 of JBJTXX010000003.1, read as the reverse complement.
TCATCGTCGGCTGAGTTCCCCCCAAGCGTTCGGGTGGCCGTCTCCTGACTCCCGTGGATGGAGACGGCCACCTGAAACATCCGCGTCCGGACCCCTTCGATAGGGGATGATGAACACCATGCTGCTCGCTGACAACCTTGCAGCCGGAGACGACCGAGAGGAGTTCGTCGACCCCAGCGGCTCGGCGCCCTCGTCGCCACTCGGCCGCATCGTCATCATGGTGTGGCTGGTGTGCCTGGCCCTCACACTCGTCGTGGGCATCACGCGGTCGGTGGTGTTGCGCAACGTGCTGCGCGCGCACGAGATCTCCGGGGTCACCCGATCGATCGAGGACCAGGTTCGGCTCGGTGTGCAACCGGCCATCAGCACGGCCCTCCTCGCCGGCGACCGCGCTGCGTTCGAGCGATTCGACGAGTTCGTGCGGCGACAGCTGTTGACCCCCGACACCTTGCGTCTCACCCTCTACACGGCTGACGGAACGGTGGTGTGGTCCCTGCTGCCCGATCGTGTCGGCGACCGGGATGCTCTGCCTGTCGAGGCGATCGACGTGCTGCAGAACGGCCGTCCGAGCGCCCAGCACACCGACCCTCACGGCGACGGGAACGAGGCGGTCGAGGTGCTGGTGCTCGTCGAGGGCCCTGCAGGCGAGCGGTTGCTGTGGGAGGCCGACCTGCCTCGTGAGGAGTTGGCCCAACGTGCCGATCAGGTGGTGCTGATCGTCGCGGTGCTCGAACTGATCGGCCTCGGTCTGCTCCTGACGGTGCAGGGCGTGCTCGGCCGCAGCATCGTGCGGCGACACGATCGTGAGCGTGCGTACCGCCGCTGGCTCACCCAGCGGGCTTCCGAGGTGGCGTTGGTCGAACGCCGCAGGATCGCGGCTGACCTCCACGACGGCGTGGTGCAGGATCTCACCGGTCTGGCGCTCGACCTCGAGGCACCGGTCGGTCGACCCGAGGGCCTGACCGAGCCGGAGCGACGTGACCGTGCGGAGTTCGCGGCGCGGCTGCGCCGGGCGAACACCCAACTCCGTGGCCAGGCTGCGGAGCTCTACCCGCCCGCCGCTGCCGACATCGACGTGGAGGCCGGTATCGGCCGGATGCTCGACCGCATGCCGGCCTCGATCGAGACCGACCTGCAGGTCGATGCCGATGCCGAGGTGCCTGCGAGTTTTCGCTGGCTGGTGTTCCGTGTCGCTCAGGAGGCCCTGCGCAATGCGGCGCAACACTCCGGCGCATCGCGTCTCACGGTCCGGCTGGACCGCTCCGACACGGGTACCATCCTCGCCGTGGAAGACGATGGAGTCGGGTTCTCGCCCAAGGTCGACGTCGCCCGCCCCGGTCACATGGGGCTGAGCCTGCTCGCCGACATGGCCAAGGGCGCCGGGGCGGCGCTCACCATCAGGTCAGCGCCCGGTGAGGGCACCACTGTCCGCCTGGAGACACCCCGATGATCCGTGTGATCGTGGTCGACGACCATCCCATCGTCTGCGCAGGCCTTGCCCGGCTGATCGGGTCGGAGGATGACATCGACGTGGTGGGCACAGCGCTCGACGGTGCCACGGGCATCGAGCTGCACATGGAACTGCAGCCCGACCTGATGCTCACCGATCTCTCGATGCAGCCCATCGACGGTGTCGAGACGACCCGTCGGCTTTTGGCGCGGCGGCCGGACGCGCGCATCCTCGTGCTGGCTGCAACCGCTGATCCGCCGCATGTGCTCGCTGCGATCGACGCTGGGGCGATGGGCTTCCTCCTGAAGGACAGTGAACCGGAGTCGATCGTGCAGGGCATTCGGGCAGCGGTCCGCGGTGAGTCGCCGCTCGATCCCCGCCTCGCTGCCACCCTGGTGCGCGACCGGCATTCGCGTCGGGTGGGCGTGAAGCTCACCGATCGCGAGACCGAGGTGTTGCGGTTGGTCATGCAGGGAATGCTCAACAAGCAGATCGGCCGGACCCTGGGGATCGGGGAGAAGACGGTGAAGGCCCACCTTGGCCGCGTCTACGAACGGCTGGGCGTCACGAACCGGGCCGATGCGGTGGCGTGGGCGCTCGAGGCAGACCTGTTCGGGAACGATTCCGACCCGGCGGCCGCTATCGGGGGCACGGAACAGTCCTAGGACCAGAAAAACTTCACTCATCGGGGCTCTCCGGCCGTTGAAGGGCCCAATGGGCCGAACGACCTAAGGGCTTCACCACGGAGAGAACACTGAGATCACTCAGAGTAGCGCAGAACGATCAGTCGGTGATCACCCGATAATCGAACTTGAGAATCGGGGGTCCTAGGACCCTCCTGGGACTCCGGTAGCACCCCTTTCGAAGGCTCACAGGGCCTGCTTCAATCGCTCGCATCGGCCGCCGATGACGGGATCGGGGGCCAATTCGAAAGGCTCACCACCATGGAGATCACGCTCTTCGGCCCCCTGAAGGTGCGGGTTGGCGAGTCCACGCTGCGGGCATCCGACATCGGCGGGGCCAAGCCCCGCGGCCTGCTGGAACTGCTGCTGTTGGCCCGTGGTCGCACCGTGAGCAAGGAGCAGTTGGCCGATGCGCTGTGGGGTGACCAGCAGCCGCAGAACGTCGCCGGCACGCTGGAGCACTACGTGTGTGTGCTGCGGAGGCGGTTGTTCACCGATCAAGCCCTTGCGCGACGGGTGCTGCGCACTGAGCCGGGTGCATACCGGTTCGATACCTCGATGGTGCAACTCGACCTCGACCGCTTCGACCAGTTGATGATGCAGGCCGAGTTGGCCGACGCCGCCCGCCGTCCGCAATTGCTGGCCGAGGCCGTCGGCGTGGCCCACCACGAACTGCTCGACGACTCGCCGTACGCGTCGTGGGTGCAGCAGGACCGCGACCTCTACCGCAGCCGGGTTGCCCGTGCCCATCTGGCGCTCTCGCGCCATCATCTCGCGGTCGGCAACCACGAAGGTGCGGTGCGCCACGGCGAGGAGGCGCTCCGCTTCGCGCCCTACAGCGAGGAGGCGTTCCGGGTGATCATGGTCGCCGATTACGCGATGGGCATGTCCGATCTCGCCCGTCACACCCATCTGCGCTGCCGGCAGGTGTTGGGTGACGTGCTCGGTGTCGACCCCGCCACGGAGACCGAGACCGTTTCCGCGGCGATCGATGCAGGTGTGCCGGCGACGGAGTTGGTGCGGGCATTCCTCGACCGTGGGCTGATGTCCCTGCTCGCTGCGGCCTGACATCCGGGCGGCGGGTCCTCTTCGGCCTTCGTCGGTCACCAGTAGCCTCGGGTCGCCGCCAGGCCTCAGCCCGATGCATCACCGACTCCTGACCGTCCTCCTCGCCTCGTGCGTCACCACCCTGGCCCTGCCCGGGACGGTGTCGGCGCGGGGCCGCCTTGGGATGCTGGCCGAAGGGTCCGAACTGCCATCGGGCTGGCTGCCGTGGGTGACGCGGTTCGGCTCGTATGTCGCCATCGCGTTCGTGGTCGGCCTGCTGGTGACCGAGGTGTTCGTGTGGTCAGCGGCGGGCCGGGTGTCGTGGTTGCGGCGCGCTGCAGAGGTGGCGCTCGGCTCCGTGGTCGTTCTGGCGCTGGTGCACTTGCTGCTGCTCGCCGCCGACCTCGCCGACCGGCCCGTGCTCTCGGCCTGGTCCGCGCTCGGCGAGGCGGCTGACACGGGTGTCGGCCGCGCCCTCGTGCTGCGCATGGCGATGGCGGCCGTTGCCTGGTTGCTGGTGGTGCGTGAACGGCCCGCCACCCAGCAGACCCACCGCGAACTGGCGCTGTTGCTGGGGTTCGGCCTCCTGGCGACATGGTCGTTCGCAGGGCGGGCCGGCATCGGCAGGTGGCCGTGGCTGGGTGTGCCGGTCGATGTCGTGCACCATGCGGCCGCAGCCACATGGATCGGTGGGCTGGCCATCGTTGCCCTGGTGGCCGTGCCGAGGGAACCAGCCGCGGAGCTGGCAGGTGTGATGCGGCGCTTCTCGCGGACAGCGACGATCAGCATCGGCCTCGTGGTGGTGACCGGACTCGTTCAGACGCTGAGGGTGCTGGAGACGCCGAGGGATCTGTCGGGAACCACGCTCGGGCAATTGTTGATCGCGAAGGTCGTCGTGGTGCTGGTGATGGTGGTGCTGATGGCGGCGAACCGCCGCCGGGCGGCGTCACTGCTGGCTGAATCCGGGGCGGGCGGACCCCGCTCGATCCGTGCATCGCTCGCCACCGAACTGACGGCCGGTCTGGTCACGCTCGGGCTGACGGCGTCGCTCGTCGGAAGCCCGGCGGGATCGGTGTCGGCCTCGGGGGTGGCCGTTCCATCACCGGTCACCTCGGAGTTCCTCCCGAGGACCGACGCGTCGACCTCGTCGTCGTCTCTCGACACGACGACCATCCCCGCCGCGACGACGGTTCCGGCCGCGACGACAACCGTTCCACCCACCAGCACGACACTGGCTCTCGACCTCTCGGTGTTGCCGGATGTGGTGGCGGGTGCAGCGCTCGGCCCGGTGCCCGACGGCACTCCCGTCCGTTCCGCCGGCGGCGACGAGGCGCCGGTCTACGAGAACGGTTGCCACGTCTCATGGGGCGCGACGAAGCCGAAACAGGGTTGCTTCTACGGTGACACGTCGTCGGCAACGCTCGTGGTGATCACCGGCGACTCCGAGGCGGCCCACTGGTTCGGCGCCTTCGACGAGGCGGGCAGGGCCAACGGCTGGAAGATCGCCATCGTCACCAAGGCCGGGTGTCCGGCTGCAGACGTGAAGGTCTACTCGGCGGCCGACCCCACGAACTACTACCTGCCGTACCCGGAGTGCCCGGTGTGGCGTCAGGCGGCGCTCGAGTACATCCGCTCGCTGCAGCCGAGTCTGGTGGTGTTCCCGATGTTGTCGCGTCGCGCCATCGTCGGTGTGCCGAAGAAGGTGGCGCTGCCGAACTGGCAGGAGGGCCTCGGTCGCAGCATCGAGGCGGTCCGCCAACCGGGCACCGAGGTGCTGGTGTTGGGTGACACGCCCAAGACCAACGGTGAGAACGTGGCCCAGTGTGTCGCGTCGCGTCAGTCGGACGTGCGGCCGTGCGGCAACAGCCGCGACAAGGCGGTCGACGCCGTGCGTGCCCAGGGGCTCGCCGACGCTGCGGCGCAGCACGGGGCCACCTTCGTCGACCCGTCGAACTGGCTGTGCACCGACACGTTCTGTCCGGCCGTCATCGGAACCTCGGTGGTGTACCGCGACAAGCTGCACCTGACCGATCGCTTCTCGCGTCTGCGAGCGCCGCAGATCGCCGCCGCCATCCGCTACGCCCTAGCCGGCCCCCGCCCCTGACGGCCGGTTGCCCGCTCGCACCGGCCCACCCCCACCGAAACCCGGACCGAAACGGGCACCGAAACCCGGAGGATGTCGCGCCCTATTCATCGACTGTCGTCGAAAGGGGCGCGACATCCTCGGTGGGGGTGGGGTTCGGTGGGGGTGGGGCGAAGGTGGGATGTAGTCTGCGCCGCATGACCGCAGTCGCTCGCACCCTCGGAATCCGTTACGCCACCGCCGCACGTTTCGAGGCACCCGTGATGGTTCCCTACGACCCCGCCGCGCAACCCGGCGACACCCACGGGCCGCTCAGCCCGCAGGTGCCCGGGATGCTCGAACAACTGCTCGGCGTGGATGCTGGCTCCATGGACGAGGACTGCCTGTACCTGAACGTGTTCCGGCCCGAGGGTGCGGCACCCGGGGCCGACCTGCCGGTGCTGTTCTGGATCCATGGTGGGGCGTACCTGACCGGTGGCGGCTCGATCGGCTGGTACGAGGGCAGCCGTCTCGCGGCCCGCGGCAACGTGGTGGTCACCATCAACTACCGGCTCGGGGCACTCGGCTTCCTCGGCGGCGGTAACTGGGGAACGCTCGACCAGATCTGCGCGCTGCGCTGGGTGCGCGAGCACGTCGGCACATTCGGCGGCGACCCGGCGAACGTCACCATCTTCGGCGAGTCGGCCGGAGGGTCCGCGGTCGTGTCGCTGCTGGCCTCGCCCGAGGCGCAGGGCTTGTTCCACCGGGCATGGGCGATGAGCCCGTCGATCCTGCAGTTGCGGGATCTCGAGACCGCGATGCGCTGGCAGGGCGTGTTCCTGCAGCACGCCGGTGTCGACAGTGTGCAGGCAGTGCGCGACCTTCCGCTCGAAGCAGTGCTGCAGGCCCAGTCGGCCACGATCGCCACGCCGAACACCCGGTACGACATGTTCTCGCCAGCGGCCGGCGGCAACGCACTTCCTGATGATCTGCTGGCCGCTGCCGCGGCAAGCCCTGTGCCGCTGAGCATCGGCACCAACCGCGACGAGAGCCTGCTGTTCCTCGCCTTCGCCCCCGACCTCGCAGCAGCGGATGCCGACAGGTGGACGGAGTTCGCTGCCTCGCAGTTCGGTGAGCGTGCCGCCGACGCCCAGGCCCTGTACGAGGCTGCCCGGCCCGGCGCCCGGCCCGTGGCGCTGATGGCCGCCGTGCAGACCGATCAGGATTTCCGCCGGCCCGCGCAGGCGTTGGCCGAGGCGCGCGAAGCGGCGGGTGCCCCCACCTGGATGTACTGGTTCACATGGGCGTCGCCGGCGTTCGGCGGTGCGCTGGGCTCGGCCCACGCGCTCGACATCCCGTTCGCCTTCGACAACCTCGATGCACCCGGCACGGCGATGATGCTGGGTGACGGGCCGGAACTGCAGGGCATCGCCAACCGGTTCGCCGACGAACTCAGCGGGTTCGCCCGCGACGGCAAGCCGTCGTGGCAGGCGTTCGATACCGCGGATCGAGCCACCCTGCGCATCGACGCCGAGGTGGTCGTGCTGCTGGACCCCGAACCCGAGTTGCGGGCACTGCACTCCTGAACCATCGCGGGCAGTCGCTACGGTTGACGTCCATGCCCGCATACATCGTCTACCAAGCCGAAGTGCACGACCCCGAGCAGTACGCCAAGTACATCGCCGAGGCCGGCCCTGCCGTCACCGCCGCAGGTGGCCGTTACCTCGTTCGTGGCGGGGCCGTCGAGGTGCTCGAGGGTGATGCACCCACGGGGCGCACCGTGCTGATCGAGTTCCCGACGATGGAACAGGCCGTGACGTTCTTCCGCGGCCCGGAGTACGGCAGGATCAAGGAGTTGCGCCTCCCGGCAGCGAACGCCCGCTCCTACGTGGTCGACGGCTGGGCCGGCTGAACAACCTGTCGTGCAGCTGCCGCCGTACACGCCCCGCACCGACCCTCGTGACCTGAAGGCCGGCTGGTTCGTCAGCGACCGCAACGGCTACTACGACAGCCAGAACATCGTGGCCGTCACCGAGGCCGATGGCTCGCTGGGCCTCTCGGTGATCTTCCATCACAGCGAGAACCGTGAAGGCGGGCCCGGGCTGCGACTGCTCAGCACCCACAGCACCGACCGCGGCCGCACCTGGAGCATGCCGACGCCGGTCGACGACCCGGTGCGCCAGTCGCACGACGGCTACCAGTTGCTGCAGCGCATGCCCGACGGCAGCGAACGCATCTTCGTGTTCTACGGATGGAACGCCGGTTCGCAGTACCCGCCGGGGGCGGACCCGTCGTGGACGGAGCTTCGCCGCACCGACATGCAGCTCGACGAGGGGTACTGGTTCCGTGTGTCGCACGATGGCGGCCGCACATGGGGCGACCGCCGCTGGAGCGTCCCGGTTCGCCGCACCCGCATCGACCGCGAGAACCCGTGGGGCGGCGACACGATGGGCATGTTCCTCTGTGACAAGCCCTCAGTCATCGGTGGCGCGGTGTACATGGCGTTCCAGAAGACCCGTGAGGGTGCGGGCGAGACCCCGGGCTCGGAGGTGTTCTTCCTCCGCAGCCCCAACCTGCTGCACGTCGACGACCTCGACGATGCCGAGTGGCAGACCCTGCCCCTGGGTGACGTGGGCCTGCAGTCACCCGACGGCGAGCTGCAGTTGGGGGAGGAGCCCCACGTGCTGCAGCCCGTCGACGTGCTGCCGCAGCGGTTGTTCAGCCTGTGGCGCGCCGAGACCGGCAAGCTGGCGGCGGCCCACAGCGACGACGGTGGCCAGCAGTGGCACGACCCCTTCTGGCTGACGTACGAGGGTGTGCCCGAGGGGCAGGTGATGAAGAACCCGCGAGGGTCGATCACGCCGTACCGCATGCACGCACCCGCGCCCGACGGCAGCGCCGAGTTCGTGCTGGTGTTCTACAACAACGGCCGCACCGAGCGGCTGGGTTACGTGGGTCGACGCGTCTACTGGCTGACGGTGGGCCGCGGCACCCCGCAGGGCACCATTCGGTGGGCGCAGCCGGAACTGCTGCTCTACTGGGACGGCAGCGGGTTCGAGGATCGTCCCGACTGGAACGCAGACTGGGCGATCGTCGACGGGCCCGGCTACCCCGACTGGGTGGAGTTGCCCGACGGCACCCTGGCCCTGGTCGAGAGCAACAAGCTGGCGGTGAGGTATCACGAGGTCGAGGCCCGACTGCTGCAGCACCTGCGCCATCAGCCCGAACTGCGCCACCTGCCTGTCGAGGCGTTGGCGCTGCACTGGGCCGCCGGTCAACCGGTGCCCTCCGCCTGCCCGGTGCTGGCCGATCTGCGTGCCGGTGGGGGCTGCACCCTCACCGTGGCGTTCCGCGCCACCGCCCCCGAGGTGGCGGGTGGTCGCACGTTGGTGCAGGCGTTCTCGAACGTGACGGCAGCGCTGGGCGAGGAACCGACCCATCGTCGCATCGACAAGGGGTATCGCATCTCCGTGACGCCGCAGGGTGAGCTCGAGTTGTTCCTCACCGACGGGTTCGACACGCACCATCGGCACTGCACCTGCATCGCCACCGACCTCGGTTGCTGGGACGGCGAGGAGCACACCGTCTCGTTCGTGCTCGACGGTGCGGCGAAGGTGAGCAGCGTGGTGGTGGATGAACGCCTCGATGACGGTGGCGCCACGCAGCCGCAGGGGTGGCACTTCCTGCCCCGGACGATGGGTGAGGTCGGCGGGCACGACCTGCAGCTGTCGGACGACGGCGTGCTGTGCGACTTCCTCGTCCACGACAGGGCGCTGCTGACCTCCGAGACGATCGCTGCGTCGCGGTTCCTGCGCGGCTGAGCCTCAGCGCAGCGACACCGTGGCCCACACCGGCTGGTGGTCGGACGCATCGCAGTCGACATCGATGGTGGCATCGGCCACCTCGACGCCGTCGTTCACGAACACGAAGTCGATGCGCATGTCCTCGAACGTGCCCTGCGGCGGGTTCGTCTTGAACGTCACCCAACCCGGCGAGGTGGCAGTGGCAGGGCCCCACGAGTCTCGGTAGCCCGCACGCAGCATCACGTCGACCACCGCGCTCTCGGGCACGTCGTTGAAATCGCCCAGCACCACCGCTGGGTGGGGCATCGGCGGCGCGGCATCGTCGAACTGCCAGTGCTCGGCCTCGTCGGGGTCGGCAGCGGTGCCGTTCCATGCCCCACCCTCCACGGGTGCAAGAGCAAGGTGTCGTACCAGGGCCCACACCTGCGTCATGCGGTTCGTCTCGGTGATGTCGGTGAGGTGCACGTTCACGACCCGCACCGGTCCGCCGGGTGCATCGATCACGGTCTCCAGTGCTCCCGCCCACGAGTTCGGCGCGTCACCGGTGTGCACCTTGGGCAGGTGCACCACCCGGGACGACAGGATGGGCCAACGCGACAGCGTCATCTGGCCGAACTGGCGCCGACGATTCACCACGGTGCCGTCATCGGCCGCGGCGGAGGCATCCACGTCGAGCACCGCGCCGTAGGCGGCGAAGCGGTCGGGCAACAGTGCCTGCAACTCGGCCGGCTGGTCGGCCATGCCGGTGCGGCGCCAGTTGCGTTCCACTTCCTGCAGGCAGATCACGTCGGCGGCGCGCACGGCGTCGACGGCACGGCCGAGGTCGTAACGACCGTCGGCCCCCAGCGAGTACTGCACGTTGAACGACACGACCCGGAACGGCTGCACACCCCCACGGTAGGCGGCGCGGCCTGATCGGGTGTTCAAGTAACGTCCGGTGCGTCGACACGACGAGGGAGGCAGACTCGATGCGCGGGCGTTCGGTGAGGGCATGGGCGGTGCTGGCCACGGCCGGTGCCACGCTGCTGGTTGCGGCATGTGGTGGCGGGGGCTCGGGTTCGAAGGGTGTGCTGCGCGTCGCCAACGACGAAGGTCTCGGCAACGCCGCGACGATGGACCCGTACGACGGCAATCGGTCGTGGCCCACGATCAACATGGTGTTCGACCGGTTGATCGGCGTGAACAAGGACTTCCAGCCGATTCCCGAACTGGCAACGGCGTGGACGAGCAATGCGGATTTCACCCAGTGGACGCTCACGTTGCGCAGCGGTGTGAAGTTCCATGACGGCTCGACGTTCGACGCCGCCGACGCGGTCTACTCCATCGGCCGCATGACCGACCCCGAGTTCGACTCCCCGGTGCGTGCCGTGCTGGGCATCATCACCAAGGCCGAGGCCCCCGACCCCACCACACTGGTGCTCACCCTGTCGTCGGGGGAGGCGGACCTGCCCGTGCTGCTGGCCGACTACCGGGCGCTGATGACGCCCGAGGGCAGTGCAGAGACAGTGGGCAAGCAGCCCATCGGCACCGGCCCGTTCCGCATGAAGACGTTCGAGCCCGAGGGCCTGACGGTGCTGGAGGCGAACGCCGACTACTTCCTGGGGGCACCGAAGCTTTCACGCATCGAGATCCCGTCGATCGCCGATGCCTCGGCGGCGACGCAGGCGCTCGTCGGCGGTCAGGTCGACATGGTGCTGTCGTTGGATGCGAAGAGCGTGTCGTTCTTCGACGACCCGACGAAGTTCACGCTGCAGCGCATCCCCAGCGGCGACTGGAACGCCATTGACTTCCGTGTCGACCAGAAACCCTTCGACGATGCCCGTGTGCGCAAGGCGCTGCGCATCGCCGCTGACCGTCAGCAACTGACCGACGTGGTGCTCGGGCAGGGCGGCGGGGTTCCCGCATGTGACACCCCGGTGTGGTCGGGTGACCCGTACCGGTGGAACGGCGACTGTGCGCAGGACATCGAGGGTGCCAAGCAGTTGCTGGCCGACGCCGGGTTCCCCGATGGCATCGATGTCGAGATCTTCACGAGCGACGTGGAGGACCACATGGTCGACCTCGTCGCGGCGTATCAGGAGCAGGTGAAGGCGGCCGGCATCCGTGTGACGCTCACGATGGCGGACTCGAGCGGCTACTGGGACGACGTGTGGATGAAGCAGCCGGCGTTCGTGGACAGCTGGGGTCAGCGGCCGGCGCCGCAGGTGTTGAACGAGGTCTACCGCAGCACCGCCACCTGGAACCCCACCGGCCAGCAGGACGCCGAACTCGATGCGATGCTCGACGAGGCGCGTGCGATCGCCGACCCCGTCGCCCGCGCCGAGAAGTATCAGCAGATCCAGCAGCACCTGTTCGAGAACACGGCCATCTTCGTGCCGTACCACAAGACGCTGGTTCGTGCGATGAGCGCCAAGGTGAAGGGTGTGGAGCCCGTGGTGATCGACGCCGTTCGCTGGGAGAAGATCGAGGTCGGCTGACGTGACGGTGCGACTGGTGCGCCGGGCGGCACTCGCCATCGGCGTGTTCGTGCTGATGGCCGCCCTGACGTTTCTCGGCGTGGAGGCCCTGCCGGGCGACGGGTGCACCGCCCTGCTCGGTCGCAACGCGACCCCCGAGAAACTGGCGAGTTGCCGCGCCGAGAACGGCCTCGACCGGCCGGTGTGGACGCGCATGGGCGAGTGGGCCGGGGGTGTGGTGCGCGGCGACCTCGGCAGGTCGATCATGCGTGACCAAGACGTGGCCACCATCATCGGCCCTCGCCTGCGGAACTCGCTGCTGCTGGCGGCGGTTGCCGCTGCACTGTCGTTCCCCCTGGCGATCTGGACCGGCGTTCGGGCGGGTCGCCGACCGAGCGCACGGTCCTCCCGGGTGGTGGATGCGGTGGGCCTGGTGCTGATGACGCTGCCCGAGTTCGTCACCGCCTCGGTGCTGTGGTTGCTGCTGTCGATCTGGCTGCCGCTGCTGCCAGGTGTGGCCGTGCTGTCCACCGCAGCGAGCGTCTCCGAGGTGTTGCCCACCATCTGGCTGCCCGCCATCACCCTTGCGCTGTTGGTGTTCGCGCACGTCATGCGATCGGTGAAGGCCGGTGTCGTGGTGGCATCGACGCGGCCGTTCGCGGATGCCGCGCGCAACAGGGGGGTCGCCGAACGAGTCGTGATGCGACGTCACGTGTTGCCCGCCGCCCTGCCGGGCGCGGTGAACGTGATGGCGGTGACGGCAGCGTGGTTGCTGACGGGCACCTTCGTGGTGGAAGTCGTGTTCAACTACCCGGGCCTCGGCCGACTCGCCGTCGACGCGATCTCCGACCGCGACACTGCGTTGATCCTCACCCTCACCCTCTTCGGACTGCTGGTGTTCGTGCTGTCGTCGTTCGTGAGCGACGTGGTGGTGCGCAGACTGGACCCGCGCATCGGGGCAGGCGCTGCGTGAGCCCGTTGCGTCGCGTCGGGTTCTGGGTCGTGTGTGCGCACGCCGTGTTGGCCGCTGCCGTGCCCCTGCTGCCCCTGGCCTCCACATCGGCCCAGCAGGCTGGTGCCGTGCTGCAGGGCATCTCTGGCGAGCACTGGTTGGGCACCGACCACCTCGGCCGCGATCTGCTGGCGCGCACGCTGTGGGGTGGCCGGCCGTCGATCGGTATCGCCCTGGCGTCGGTGCTCTTGGCCGCGCTGCTGGGCTTCGCCCTCGGCACCGTCGCCGCACTGGCCGGGGGTTGGGTCGACGAGGTGTTGACGAGGATCAACGACGTGCTGCTGGCGCTGCCGTCGCTGCTGGTGCTGATGCTGGTGGCCAGTTTCGTCGGCCGCCAGACCCCGGTGCTGGTGCTGACCCTGGCGCTCATGTACGCGCCACCCATCGCGAGGGTGGTGCGGGGCGCCTCGATGTCGGTGCTCGCGCGCGACTTCGTGGTGGCCGCCCGTCTGCGCGGGGCGGGTGCGGCGGAGGTGGTGGTGGGCGAGGTGCTGCCGAACATCCGGCGCGTGGTGCTGACCGAGATGGGCATGCAGTTCTCGTGGATCCTGCTGGCCTTCAGCTCGCTGTCGTTCCTGGGTCTCGGTGCCAGCCCGCCAACTCCAGAGTGGGGACTGATGATCGCCGAGGGCCGCGAGTTCATGACGGTCAATGCGTTGCCGGTGGTGGCCCCGGTGGTGATGCTGGCTTCGCTGGTGCTGGCCGTGAACTCACTGGTCGACCGGGGCGGGGGTGATGCCCCGTGATCCGTGTGCAGGGTCTGCAGGTCACGGTGGAAGGAACCGACCGCCCCGTACTGCGCGAGGTATCGGTCTCGGTGGGGCAGGGCCGACGAGTCGGCGTCGTGGGTGAATCCGGAAGCGGCAAGAGCACCCTGCTGCGATCCCTCACTGGACAAGCGGGTCGCGGACTGCGGATCACCGGCGGGACGGTGCAGGTTGCCGGCACCGACATGCTGGCGCTCGACGAGGCCGGGCGACGGTCGATGCTGGGCAGCACCCTTGCGCTCGTGCCGCAGGCGGTGGGACTGTCGCTCACCCCGCACCTCGACGTCGCTGCGCACTTTCGCGATGTGCTGGCCCCTGAGGGCGGCACGTGGTTCGTGTACGGCGATCATCGGGTTCCCGCCGCGCTCGACGCCGTCGGGCTGGACGGCGCCCGCATGGCGCGCCGGTTCCCGCACGAACTCTCGGGTGGCGAGCAACAGCGAGTGCTCATCGCACTCGGCCTGGCGCAGGACCCACAGGTGCTGTTGCTCGACGAGCCGACCTCGGCCCTCGACGTG
>JBJTXX010000002.1:0-811 GCA_046082485.1 Actinomycetota bacterium | reverse complement strand
TCGATCACGGCCTGGCGCCACGGCACGCAGTCGGTGCGGTTCCTGTCCTTGTCGGTGGGGATCTCGGCGGTCGGACACGCCTTCTTCACGTGCACGATCAGTCGCCACCCGTTCTGACTGGCCACCTGGTGCAGCGCCGGCATCCACTGTGCCGCATGCGAATCACCGAACAGCACGATGTCGACGCTGCCGTTCGCGTCGCCGTAGATGCAGTCCTTCGGCTGGTTCACGCCCACGTCGAGGATGCACTTGTTGCGGTAGATCTGCGGCAGGTCGTCGCGAGCCGCGGCGAGGCCGGGCGACAGGTTGCTGGGCACCTTCTGCGTCTGGGCGCTCTGCTCCAGCAGCGAACGGTTGGCCTCGATCATCGAGGCCAAGGCGGGCGGGTTGTCTCGCGAGGCGTCAGCGGGCGGCGGTGCCGGGGCACTGGTGGTCGACGGCGCCGCGGTGGTCGACGAGGGGTCCACGACCGGCGCAGCGGTCGGCTCGGTCGGCTGCACCGAGGTCTGCGGCGCCAGTGTGGGCACCGCCACCTCGCCGCCTGCGTCGAGCCGCGGCGGGTTCCTCAGCAGCACCGTGGCCGAACCGACACCCAACAGCACCACGGCCGCACCCATCAGCAGGCTGCGCGCCGGGATGGCCGACAGCACCGCCGAGTGGCGCACCGGGTTCTCCAGCAGGTGGTAACTGACCGCTGCGAGCAGCACCGACAGCACCAGCAGCAACAGGCGCGTGGAGTAGGACAACGGGCCCCACTTGCGGTCGGCCAGCACCAGCACGGGGAAGTGCCACAGGTAGATCGCGTACGAAC
>JBJTXX010000001.1:0-11381 GCA_046082485.1 Actinomycetota bacterium | reverse complement strand
AGCTGCGCGGCGAGGGCACCTTGATGAACACTGCGCAGAAGGGCCGCAGCGACCTGAAGCTCGCCTCGCTGCGTCGCGATCGCGAACTGGTGGAACTGGGGCGCTCGGTGGCGTTCGAACTGGTCGAGGCCGACCCCCTGCTGCAGCGCAACCCGCTGCTGCTCGACGAGGTGCGACTGCTGTTCACCGACGACGACGAGGCATTCCTCTTCAAGAGTTGAACCCGGTCGAGTGGGCGATCGGCGCTGTCCGAGGGCCAGAATGGCCCGATGCGCCGCTTCCTCACCGCCGTGTCCGTCGGGTTGTTCGCCCTGTCCGCCTGTGGTGGCTCGGGCGACAGCGAGGGAACCACTGCACCGACGATGACCGCGGCACCCACGTCCCAGGGCGGTGCGACCACGGTGCCCACTCCCGACCCGGGCGAGCCGGAGGGCACCCAGACGTTCTCCGGTCTCGAGCGCACGCACGTCGACACGCCGGTGGACTACCCGCAGACGCCGCCCGTCGGCGGACCGCACAACCCGGCGTGGCAGACGTGTGCCTTCTACGACCGGCCGATCATGGTGGAGCGTGGTGTGCACAGCATGGAGCACGGCGCGGTGTGGATCACCTATGCGCCCGACCTGCCTGCCGGTCAGGTCGATGTGCTGCGGAGCCTGCAGGCCTCCGGTCGCGAGGTGCTGGTGAGCCCGTTCGACGGCCTGCCGACGCCGGTGGTGGCCTCTGCGTGGGGCAAGCAACTGCAACTGCCGGCAGCCGATGACCCACGGCTGGCGGCGTTCGTGTCGATGTTCGACGACGGTCCGCAGACCCCGGAACTCGGCACCCCCTGCGCGGGCGGCGTCGAAGACACCGTCGGCTGAGCGTCAGGGTTCGTCGTCGGGCAACACGAGGTCCCACCGGTCGAGGCAGTCCTCGCAGCGGTACGCCACGATGTCGCCCGGCAGCCACTGGCCGTCCTCGCGGGGGTGGGTGAGCAGATGACAGCGGCCCCCACAGTCGACGCAGACGATGACGGTCTCTGGTTCCAGCACACCCCTAGTGTGGCCGCATGAGGGTGATCGCGGGTGAGTTCGGGGGCAGGAAACTGGTGGCGCCCGAGGGGTTCACCACCCGCCCCACCACCGACAAGGTGCGTCAGGCGGTGTTCAACTCGCTCGGCAGCATGGGCGTGCTCGAGGGTGCCGTGGTCGCGGACCTCTATGCCGGTTCGGGTGCCCTCGGCATCGAGGCGCTGTCGCGGGGCGCGGAGCGGTGCGTGTTCGTCGAACGCGATCGCTCGGCGCTGCAGGCCCTGCGCGCCAATGTCGCCACGCTCGGCATCGCCGATCGGTGCACGGTGCACGCCACCGACGTGATGGCGTGGGTTCCGGCGATGCGGGGCATCGACATCGCGTTCGTCGACCCGCCGTACGAGTTCTCGGCGTGGCCGGCGCTGCTGGGACTGATGCAGGTCGACCTCGTGGTGGCCGAGGCCGACGACCCCGTCGATGCGCCCGAGGGGTGGCAGCAACCGCGCACGCGCCGCTACGGGCGCACATGGGTCACGCTGCTGCAACGGCTAGCGTGATGGCCCGATGGCCACCGTTCTCTACCCCGGCAGCTTCGACCCCCTGCACCTCGGCCACATCGACGTGATCGAGCAGTCGGTGGCGTTGTTCGGCAAGGTGATCGTCGGCGTCATGCACAATCCCACCAAGAACGTCGGGATGTTCACCCTCGAGCAGCGGGTGCAGATGATCAAGGACAGCATCTCGTACCTGCCCTCGGTGAAGGTCACGCATTTCGAGGGCCTGGCCGTCGATGCGGTGAAGCAGGTGAAGGCCGCGTTCATCGTGAAGGGCCTGCGCACCGGCGGCGACTTCGAGGTCGAGCAGCAGATGGCCCACACCAACCATGCTGTCAGTGGCGTGCGGACGGTGTACCTGCCCTGCAAGCCGGCGCTCGTGTCGATCAGTAGCCGCTTCATCCGCGAGATCGCGCAGTACGGTGGCGACGTCACGTCGTTGGTGCCGGCACCCGTGGCGACCGAACTCTCGAAGTTGTTCCCCGCGTCCGGTACCACCTGAACCCTGCGAGCGCCATGAGCCACGACGACCACTACGACCAACCTCACGACGAGGAGTTCGACGACTCCGACGCCTACGTCCGTACCACCAGCGGCTACGTCGGCGACGCAGAGGCGCTGCTGCAGCGAGCCATCGACGTCATCGCCAACGCCCCGAAGGTGCCGCTCTCGTCCTCGACCCGCATCGATGCCGACGAGATCATCGAACTGCTCGACGAGGCACTGCGCCGCATGCCGGAGGAGATGCGTCACGCCCGCTGGATGATCAAGGAGCGTCAGGAGTTCGTGGCCAAGACCCGCCGCGAGGCCGACGAACTGCTCGAGGCTGCCCGGGTGCAGGCCGAGCGCATGGTGCAGCGCACGGAGGTCGTGCGCGCCGCGGAGCAACGCGCCCGTCAGATCAACGATGCCGCCGAGTCCGATGCCCGGCGCCTTCGCCACGAGACCGAGGACTTCCTCGACCAACGACTGGCGAGCTTCGAGATCCTGCTCGACAAGTTGAACAAGACCGTGCAGGCCGGTCGCAGTCGCCTCAACATCGGCTCGCAGGCCGAGGTCATCCCCATCCGCGAAGAGGACCCCACGAAGGGTTTCTTCGACCAGGACCGCTGAACCATGGCCTCGCCACTGTTGGTGAACGCCGCGGAACTGCTGCGCCGGTCCGGAAACCAGAAGACCGTGGCGCTCAGTGCGCCGCTGTCGGCGCTCGACGTGCACGACGACGAGCGGTTCGTCGACGACGCCGAGGTCGACATCGCGCTCGAACTGGAGTCGCTGACCGACGGCATCGTCGTCGACGGCACTGTGACGGTGCCCTGGCGCGGCACGTGCCGGCGCTGTCTGGCCGACACCGGGGGAGTCTCGGTCAGCGAGGTGCACGAGCTGTACCAGCGGGCGATCACCGACCCCGACGCGTTCGAGATCGTGGGGGACCAGATCGACCTGCGGCCGGTGGCACGCGAGGCCGTGCTGCTCGATGCGCCCACCACGCCACTGTGCGCCGCCGACTGCAAGGGCCTGTGCCCCACGTGCGGTGCCAACCTGAACGAGGCGGCGTGCCAGTGCACCCCGCCTCCGGCCGACCCCCGTTGGGCGGCGCTCGACCAACTTCGCGACGGGTAGCAAGTGGCGGCTTCCCGCCGCTAGCCTCACAGGGCTGTCTGCCGAGGGAAAGCCCTCGCCGTTGCCGGGAGTCATCATGGCTGTTCCCAAGAAGAAGAAGGCGAAGTCGAAGACGCACAGCCGCAAGTCGGCCAACATGCGTCTCGACGCGCCCGCTCGCAGCGTGTGCCCGCGCTGTGCCGCCGCCAAGCTGCCGCACACCGTGTGTCCGGCCTGCGGCTGGTACAAGGACCGCGTCGCCGTCGAAGTCGGCTGAGACCCACCGTCATGCTGCCGATCGCGCTCGATGCGATGGGTGGCGACAGGGCCCCCGGCGACATCCTCGCCGGAGCCCACGCCGCCGCTGCGATGGGGGTGCCGGTCGTGCTCGTGGGCCCGGAGGGGCTCGATGGCATCGGTGACCTGCCGCTCATCCACGCGTCCGAGGTCATCGAGATGGACGAGGATCCCGCTGCTGGGGTTCGTCGCAAGAAGGATTCGTCGTTGGTGCGCGCCGCCGAGGCCGTGCGCGACGGCAAGGCCAGCGCGATGGTGTCGGCCGGCAACACCGGCGCCACGATGGCGTCGGCCCTGCTGCGGATGGGCCGGGTACGCGGTGTCAGCCGACCGGCGATCGCCACACCCATCCCGGTGCCGGGTGATCGCCCGAACATCCTGCTCGATGCCGGTGCCAATGCCGAGGTGCAGGCCGAGTGGCTGGTGCAGTTCGCCCGGATGGGCAGCATCTACGCCCGCTCGCGGTTCGGCATCGAGGCACCCAAGGTGGGCCTGCTGTCGATCGGCGAGGAACCCGGCAAGGGCGACACGCTCCGCAAGGAGGCCCACGAACTGCTGGTGGCCGCGGAGGGCATCGAGTTCGTGGGCAACGTGGAAGGCCGCGACCTGATGAAGAAGACGGCCGACGTGATCGTCACCGACGGCTTCACCGGCAACGTGGCGCTGAAGACGCTCGAGGGCGGCATGAAGACGCTGTTCGCCGCGCTGCTCGAGGCGTTCGGCTCCCAACCCGAGTACAAGCCACATGCCGACGCGCTGTTGCCCGCACTGTTGCCGCTGCACGCGCAGATGAGCCCCGACACCTACGGTGGTGCCGTGCTGCTGGGGGTCGAAGGGATCTGCATCATCAGCCACGGGTCATCGGGCCAGACGGCCGTGGTGAACGCCCTGAAGCTGGCGCAGGAACTGGCCGGCAGTGGCATGGTCGCAGAGATCACCGCGACGTTCGCGGGCTAGATTCTCCGAACACACCCACCCGCACAGGAGTCCCACGGTGCCCGCAGAAACCCATGTCGAACAGGGTCCCCTCGACCGCAACGGCGTGCTCGAGATCGTCAAGGCCAATCTGGCCGACATCCTCGAGATCGACCCGTCGAACATCAGCGAGGGCCAGTCGTTCGTCGATGACCTCGATGCCGACTCGTTGGCGCTCATCGAACTGGTCGAGGCGCTGGAGGAGGAACTGGGCGAGCGCTCGGTCGGCTTCCGCATCGAGGACGAGGACCTCGTCGACCTGAAGACGGTGCGCGACGCCGTCGACTACGTGTACGAGCGCGTCAAGGGCGCCTGACATCTCCGCGCTGCCCGAGCCCGACTTCTCGGAACTGCCGGCGCGCCTCGGACACCGGTTCCGCGATCCCTCGTTGCTCGAACGCGCGCTCTCGCACCGCAGCTGGTGCGCCGAGGTCGGCGGACGGCCGAGCAACGAGCGGCTCGAGTTCCTCGGTGATGCCGTGCTGGGTCTGGTGGTGGCCGAGGTTGCCTTCCGCCGACACGACGACCTGCCAGAGGGCAAGCTCACCGACCTCCGCAAGAGCGTGGTGAACGCCTCTGCGCTCGCAGAGGTCGCAGTGGAGGTCGGCATCGGCCCCTGCCTTCGGTTGGGCAAGGGCGAGGATGCCGCGGGAGGGCGCAGCAAGCCGTCCATCCTCAGTGACGCCTTCGAGGCCGTGCTCGGCGCGGTGTACCTCGACGGTGGCATGGATGCCGCCGCTGCACTGGTGGAACGGTTGTTCGCCGACCGGATGGTGACGGCCGCGCTGCGGCTCGACCGCCTCGATCACAAGACGTTGCTGCAGGAACTGACGGCCCGCCTGCACGACACCGCCCCGGTCTACGTGCTGAGTGACACGGGACCAGACCACGACAAGCGCTTCTTCGCCACGGTCATCGTGCAGGGGGTTGCGGTGGGTCAGGGTGAGGGCCGGTCGAAGAAGATGGCCGAGCAGGCGGCAGCCGAACAGGCCTGGCTCGCGCTGTCGCCCCAGTCGGACGGCTGACGTGCCCGAACTGCCCGAGGTCGAGACTGTGCGCCGCGGCATGGCCCAGCAGGTGGCCGGCCGCCGCATCCGTGCCGTGGAGGTCGGTCGCGAGCGCACGGTGCGCCGCACGTCGCGTCAGGCGCTGATCGACGGCTTGACCGGCGTCACCGTCACCGCGGTGAACCGGCGCGGCAAGTACCTGCTGTGCCCGCTCGATTCCGGCGACGAACTGATGGTGCACCTGAGGATGAGCGGCCGTCTGCTGGTGGCCGCCGCCGGAACGCCTCGCCCGCCCCACACCCACGTGGTGCTGCACCTCGACGGCCGGCCGGAGCAGGAACTGTGGTTCGTCGACCCGCGCACGTTCGGGGAGATGGTGGTGTTCGACCCGGCCAACGCTGCTGTCGAGATGCCCGAGCTGGCGCGTCTGGGTGTCGACCCCATCGCCGACGGCCTCACGAGACGGCAACTCGACCGCATCGTTCGCAGCCGACGGCGGCAGCTGAAGCCCCTGTTGCTGGATCAGCACCTGATCGCCGGCGTGGGCAACATCTACTGCGACGAGACCCTGCACCGGGCGCGGCTGCGTCCCGACCGGCTGGGCGACACGCTCACTGGGCGCGAACTCGGTCACCTGCACAGCAGCCTGCTGCAGGTGTTGGGTGCGGCGATCGAGGCTGGTGGCAGCACACTGGCCGACACCCAGTACGTCGATGTGGAGGGGCAGGGCGGCTGGTTCCAGTTGCACCACCTCGTCTACGACCGGGCCGGGCAGCGGTGCCTCACCTGCGGTCGTGCCGACATCGTGCGCACCGTCTCGGGCGGCAGGTCCACCTGCTTCTGCCCGCGTTGCCAGCGCTGACCGGCCCCGTTGGGAGGCCTGCGCCGCGTCCATTAGGGTGCCGTGCGCCGTGTTCCTGAAGTCGCTCACCATCAAGGGGTTCAAGTCGTTCGCCGATGCCACCACGCTCCAACTCGAGCCGGGCGTGACGGTGGTCGTGGGTCCGAACGGCTCGGGGAAGTCGAACGTGGTCGATGCCATCGCGTGGGTGCTCGGTGCGCAGGCACCGAGCGCAGTGCGCAGCCAGAAGATGGACGACGTGATCTTCGCCGGTACTGCGAAGCGCCCCGCACTCGGTCGTGCCGAGGTGGCGCTCACCATCGACAACTCAGCCGGCCTGCTGCCGATCGAGTTCACCGAGGTGACGGTGTCGCGCATCCTGTTCCGCACGGGAGAGAGCGAGTACGCCATCAATGGCGCCCACTGCCGCCTGCTCGACGTGCAGGAACTGCTCAGCGACGCGGGCGTCGGCCGTCAGCAGCACGTGATCGTGAGCCAGGGCCAGATCGACGGCGTGCTGAACGCCCGGCCGGAGGATCGCCGCAGCATCATCGAGGAAGCCGCCGGCGTGCTGAAGTACCGCAAGCGCAAGGAGAAGGCCGAGCGCCGACTCGATGCCACCGAGGCCAGCCTGCTGCGCGTGCAAGACCTCCTCAGAGAGGTGCGCCGCCAGTTGCGACCACTCGAGCGGCAGGCCGAGGCTGCCCGACGGCACGGCGACCTGGTGGGGGAACTGTCGGCCCTGCAGGTGTTCCTCTCTGGGCGCGAGATCTCGTCGCTGCGCGCCCGGCTGGTGGCCCTTGCCGGCGACAAGGTCACCCAGGGTGATGCCGAGCAGGCGCTGCGCGCCGAACTGGCGTCGCTCGACACCGACGTGATGGCTGCCGAGGCCGAGTTGACGGCGAGGGGCGACACCGACCTCGGTGACGACATGGTCCGTGTCGAGCAGTTGCGCGAACGTGCCAGAGGTGTCGCTGCCGTGCTCGTGGAGCGGCGTCGCTCGATGGAGCGTGATCGTGGGCAGTTGATGGACAGCGGCGTCGTGGCGAACCTCGAGGCCGATGCCCAGAACCTGCGCGACGACCTCGCCCGGGTACTGGCCGAGATCGATTCCCTCGGCCCCGAGGCGGAGACCCTCGCCGCTGACGAGGAGGACTTCGCCTCGCAGCGCAAGGCCACCCTCGAATCGCTCGAGGCTGTGGCGGTCAGCACTTCCGCGGCCAGCGCAGCGGCGGAGGTCCGCGGCGAGCTGAGGTCGCTGCGCACCGCGGTCGAGCGCGTCGAGTCCGACCTACGCCGGCACGGTTCGAGGGCCGACCAGTTGGCGGAACGCATTTCCCGGCTCGACGCCGAGATCGACCGCCTGCGGGACGCGTGCGAGTCGTCACAGACCGTTGAGGCCGAGTTGGTGGCTGCGCTCGAGGCCGCGGAGGCGCGCCGCATCGCGGCCGAGGCGGCCCATGAGACGTTGATGGCGAAGCGGCAGTCGGCCGCTGAAGAGCACTCGCGATGGGCGGCCCGAGCCGAGGCGCTGCACCAGGCGCTCGAGAGTGCCCGTGCCCGCGCCGGGGCAGAGCACCTCGCCGGTCTCGACGGCGTGCTCGGTACGCTGCTCGACCTGATCGACGTGGACCACGGCTGGGAGCCCGCCGTGGAGGCAGCGCTCGGGGAGGCACTGCAGGCCGTCGTCGTGGCCGACACGCAGGCCGGCCGGGCCGCGCTGCGGTCGTTGCAGGCGAACAACGTGCACGGCGCCGTGCTGGCCCTCGGAGCCGCCGCCTCGCCGTCGTCACCCATCTCGGGCGCCGATCCCGTGCGCCCGCACGTTCGCAGTCGCCACGCGGGCGTGCCCGAACTGCTCGACGCGGTGCTCGGCGGAGCCGTGCGCGTCGACGACTGGGCCCGCGCCGTCGACGTGGCGATCGCCCATCCGTCGGCCGTGGTGGTCACCAACGACGGTGACCGTTTCGGACCGAACGGTTGGCGCCTCGGTGCCGCCGGTGGTGGCGCCACTGTTGCAGCGCTGGAAGAGGCCCGCCAGCGGTCGGAGGTCGCCGGCAGGGAGTTGCAGGAGGCCGACGCAGCACTGGTGGGTGCGAAGGCGGAGCTGCAGGCTGCCCGCTCGGGTGAGGCGGAGCACGTGCGGCGTCTCGACGCCCACGACGCCGGGTTCACCGCCAACAGCGAGGCCCTGGCCCGAACGCAGTCGGAGCGGCGCGACGCCCAGACCGAGAACGAGACCGTCGACCGTTCGCGCACCGAGGCGCAGCAGCGCACCGACCGCGAGCGCCAGCGCATCGCCGAACTCGACGGCCTGCTGCCGGCGCTCGAGGCCGACGAGGAAGCCGAGGCCGAGGCAGCCAAGGCGCGTGGCGAGGCCCGGGCGAAGCTGGATGCACAGGCAGCGCTGCTGGCCGGGCGCCGCCAGGAACTCGAGGTGCGCAACGCCGGCCTGCACGAGCGCAGTGCGTTCCTCGAGCGCCGTCTCGCCGACACCGAACGCCGGCTCGAGGCCGACTCCGTTGCCCGTCAGCAGGCCGCGGGCCGGCGCGAGGCAGTCGAGAAGAGCCTGCGGGCCGTCGAGCGGCTGGCCGCGCTGGTGGAGGCACATCGGCACACCATCGAGGTTCGTCACAGCGAACTGCTCGAGTTGCGTCGTCGCCAGAGCGACGAGGTGCGTGCCATCGCCGGTCGGCTCGACGACTGCCGTCGCCGCCGGTCCGCTGCCGAGAAGGAACTCGACGAGGTGCGCGAGCGCGGTCGGCGCCTCGAGATCGAGGAGGCCGAGGTGCGCCTTCGCCTCGAGGCCGCGGTCGAGGCACTGCGCCGCGATCACGACCTCGAGCCCGCCGCAGCCGAGGCAGCGGAACTACCGGCGCTGCCCGGGGGCGTGAATCCGGCTGCCCGTGTGCGCGACCTCGAACGCGAGCTGCGACTGATGGGCCCCATCAACCCGCTGGCGCTCGAGGAGTTCAACGAGTTGCAGGAGCGCCATCGGTTCCTCGAGGAACAACTCGAGGACGTTCGCAACACTCGCCGCGACCTGATGAGGGTGATCAAGGCGGTGGACCTCGAGATCCAGTCGGTCTTCGCGTCCGCGTTCGGCGACGTCAGCGGCCACTTCGCACAGTTGTTCTCCACCCTGTTCCCGGGTGGCACCGGTCGACTGGTGCTCACCAATCCCGACGACCTGCTCGCCACCGGCATCGAGGTCGAGGCCAAGCCCAGTGGCAAGAACGTGAAGAAACTGTCGCTGCTGTCGGGCGGCGAGCGCAGCCTGACGGCCCTGGCCTTCCTGTTCGCCGTGTTCCGCAGTCGGCCTTCCCCGTTCTACGTGATGGACGAGGTCGAGGCCGCCCTCGACGACGTGAACCTGCACCGGTTCCTCGGCCTCATCGCGGAGTTCCGTCGCGAGGCCCAGCTGCTGATCGTCAGCCACCAGAAGCGCACCATGGAGGCAGGCGACAGCCTGTTGGGCGTGAGCATGCAGCCGGGTGGCTCGTCGAAGGTCATCGTCGAGCGTGTGTCGGACGGACCCTGACCGCCGACATCCGTTCGCCGATGCACATCGGTGGCGTGAGTAGTGTCGCAACCGACATCGTCTCGGTGTCGCCGACTGACCACAGGAGAGCCCGCGCATCGTGAGCGACGCAGCCCCCGCCATTCAGCTGGTGGGTTTGAAGAAGCAGTTCGGCGCCGGTGAGCAGGCCGTGCGCGCCGTCGACGGCGTGGACCTCAGCATCGGCGAGGGCGAGTTCTTCTCGCTGCTCGGCCCCAGCGGCAGCGGCAAGACCACCGTGCTGCGGATGATCGCCGGCTTCGAACTTCCCACGGCGGGGGCCATCCTGCTGCAGGGCCTCGACGTGACGAACCGCCCGCCCTACGACCGCGACGTGAACACGGTGTTCCAGGACTACGCCCTGTTCCCGCACATGACGGTGCGCGAGAACGTGGAGTACGGGCTGAAGGTCAAGAAGGTGGCGAAGGCGGAACGCCGCGACCGGGCGATGCAGGCGCTCGAGTCGGTGAGGCTTGCGTCGTTCGGCGATCGTCGGCCCAACCAGCTGAGCGGCGGCCAGCGGCAGCGGGTGGCTCTGGCGCGTGCGCTGGTGAACCGACCGAAGGTGCTGTTGCTCGACGAGCCCCTCGGGGCACTCGACCTGAAGCTGCGCGAGGAGATGCAGGTCGAGCTGAAGGCCATCCAGCGCGAGGTCGGCATCACGTTCGTGTTCGTCACACATGACCAGGGCGAGGCGCTCAGCATGAGCAGCCGCATCGCCGTGTTCAACCACGGCCGCATCGAGCAGGTGGGCACGCCACGCGAGATCTACGACCACCCGGCCACCTCGTTCGTGGCGGGTTTCGTCGGCACCAGCAACGTGCTCGACGCCGCTGCCTCGCACCGGCTGATGGGTCTGCAGGGGGCCCACTCCGTGCGGCCCGAACGCATCCGACTGGTGCAGCAGTCCGTCGCCGACACCGAGGTGTCGGTGGAGGGCGTGGTGACGGATCTGCAGTACATGGGGGCCGACTGCCGGGTGCGCGTCACCACGGCCGACGGCCTGCACCTTCTCGCCAACGTGCCGAGCGACGGGCTCGTCGGCGTGGCCAGCGGCGGCAACGTCCGACTGGCATGGTCGCGGTACGCGGCCTTTCCTGTCGCACCAACCAACACCTCTGAAGGGGAGGACACATGAGGTACACCCGTACGGCCGTTGCGCTGACGGTGTCGCTCGCGTTCGTGGCCGCAGCATGCGGCGACGACAGCAGCGGCACTGCCACGACGGCGGCCCCCGAGACCAGCGCAGCGGTGGTCGAGACCACTGCCGCGCCCGAGACCACCGCGGCGCCGGCGCCCGAGACGACGACGGGCGGCGAGGTCGACTACCAGTGGACGCCGAACGCCGACGCGCTCGCCGGAGCCGAGGGCCAGGTCAACATCGTCGCCTGGGCCGGCTACGCCGAGGACGGCAGCACCGACCCGGCCTACGACTGGGTCACCCCGTTCGAGACGATCACCAGCTGTCAGGTGAACGTGAAGAACGGCGGAACCAGCGACGAGATGGTGCAGTTGATGCAGAGCGGCGAGTAC